>NZ_LMCH01000005.1:0-129612 GCF_001623095.1 Pseudovibrio sp. Ad5
ACAAACTCTTCTCGAAGTTTCATTGTTGAACACTCTTTCCAAGGCATCCCGGTCCCTCCCTGAATGCCATGTTAATGTGTCAACCATCTCTCCGAACACCTGTCACCTATGTCTCCGGTATGTACACGTAGACCCGGGATCCATACCCACAAACCTGCCGTCTAATGATTGAACCGCAAGTACAAATCATCCCACTTCGGGTTCAGACCTTCAATCGCATCAATCTTCCAAACCCGGCGCCACCGCTTCACTTGCTTCTCCCGGCGGATCGCGTCACTCACATCCCTGAACTGCTCAGAATAAACCAGCTTCGAAACATCAAATTTCGCGGTAAAGCGACACCTAACCTTGCTCTTATGCTCATAAACCCGACGCGCAAGGTCATTCGTCACACCAGTATAAAGCACTCCACGCGGCTTACTCGCCAATATGTACATGAAGTAAGACATGGAAGCAGTTTGACCATCACAACACGCCCCCACAATCACCCAAACACACCATCATCATTTGAGGGACCACCCCATAGATCCCGGCTCAATGGCAGGGAAGATAACGGTGTTGCGGCGGCGGCCAGTGACCAACCAACCGAGACACTTTTACGTGGTGTCCATCAACAGTCCCATTCAATTGCTGCCACCTCGGCGAAGCAAAACTCCGGAATCCCATGTAACATAGGTAATAACCTAAAGATTGCAGGGAGTAAGTCTCATATCCGTCTCACTCATTTCGCAATATCAACTATGTCAGCTTCAATAATGGCAAAAGCTATATTCTTTGCTATGGGTTGCCATTTTACCTGATACTCGCCTTCAATGTTTAACAAGACATCTTTGCTGCCAGTTGGTTTGCAAACTGTTCCAGTCAAACATCGGTCAGACCGAAAAAAGCTATAGATACCATTGCTCAAACCGCTGTAGAACAACGGATCATCAACAACAATGACTAAATATGCACTCTGAACCCCAGCTTTCTTAAGCTGTTCAAGGAAAACTAAGTCCTTGCAAAAACTAAACATCTGTTCAGGGTACTGACCATTACGTGGAAACTTGAGCTCAATTGCAACCAGCAACTCACGCGTTTCACTTAGTACGCAGATATCTAGCTCTTTTTTAAAGAAGGCACTTTTATCAAAACCAAAATAACTAATATTTCGCTCAAACTGTACCACACTGTCGGGAAGTTGTTGCCTTAAGAAGATGCCCAACTCATGCTGAAGGCTAAACTCATTGTAGATTTCAACTTCAGCATTTTTTACAAGATTAAAAAATTCCGAGACATAAGTTTTCATCACCCTCCAATACTCTCACTACCGGATACTATCGAGCTATTGCTAGGATTAAGACCTGCCTTAACTTCCCGAATATCATTGAGTATCCTCAAGCCAATCTGTAGAGCTTCTTCTGCATATCCCCCTGGCACCTGCTGTGCATGAATTGCTGAGTTAGCAACATCATTTGCAAAACGAAATCCATCAGAAAGGTATTCCTTTTCAGGGTACCTCTTTAGGTACTCTGCCCATAGGTTGCGCAGTGATCTGAATTTAATGCTAGTCTTACGATTGATCGACGTGCGAGCTCCTAAGAGTTCACGCAACTCACTTTCCAAATTCATCCTGAGTTTAGCCAGAGCAAGGTGGCGATCATTTTCGCTCTCAGATAGAAATTCTCCGAACAAACTATCTGCATTTTTGTCCATTTCCGCAGAGTGTTCAGATATTTTCTCATAAGCTTGCTGTCCAACAGACAACGGCGGTAAATTGATTGTTGTATGTTGTGATATTTGGCTTGTTAAGGCCAGCAAATTAGAAGATTGAAGACTAAAATTACTTCTAGTCTCTTCTTTAAAAGTATCGATCTCTTTCTTCACTTCCGCTAGATTAGTCTCAAACTTAAAGAGTCCACCTAACGATAATGACTTAGAAAAAGGTAGCAAGAAGAGGAAAATAGAAAGCAAGGCTTGGAAAAATACGTGAGTATCAGAGCTTAAAGGGAAGCCGCCAGCTAAAAAAACAGACGCCCCCAAGATTGCAGCTAAGCTCCAGCAAATTACAAAAAAAAGAAATATCATACGCCGCCCCAATTTCCAAAAAAAAGCAATATACAGAACATCCCTACAGCAACTTATGGGAGAGTGCACGACCAATACGACTCCCCCACCATGACCACATCCCGCCCAAAACACGGCAGCACGCGCGCAAAAATGCGACTTATTTAAAAACTTACGCTTTTCTTGCCCAATCGCAGCGATTTGCGGTTTCCTATTAACCGGAAATCGCGTTATCTAAAGACATCATTAACTTTAAAGCGGGTTCTGCTTGATTGGTCTGACCAGACAAAGAGAAGCCGCTTTGCTTTAGATGTACGCAGGATAATGGCACGCGACTACGATCCCTACAGTCTGTCGAGCCCACAGGTTTATCTGTGGCGCATGATTATTTTTCTGGTTCTGGCAGGCTTCATCGCCTTTGTCCTGATCGGGCAAATCACCGCAGCCTTCATGGCAAACCCCGCATTGAACGGCCTGATCGTAGGCGTCGCAGCACTGGGTATACTTCTGTCTTTCAGGCAGGTCCTGCGAATTTTCCCGGAAGTATCATGGGTTAACGGCTTCCGCCTCGGCGATCCACGCCTAGAGGTGCGCCGCCCGCCGATCCTTCTGGCGCCAATGGCAACCCTGCTTGGCAACAAAGCAGGCGACATGACCATCTCGCCAACCACCATGCGCTCCATGCTCGATTCCATCGGCATGCGCCTGGATGAATCCCGCGAGATTTCACGCTACCTCACCCGCCTGCTCATCTTCCTCGGTCTGGTCGGTACCTTCTGGGGTCTGATGCAAACCGTAAGCGCTGTGGCAACCACCGTCAGCACGCTGAACGCGGCGGGCGGCGACGCAAACGTGCTGTTTGAAGATCTGGTCTCCGGCATCACCGCACAGATGACCGGCCTCGGCATCGCGTTCTCCTCCTCCTTGCTTGGTCTGACCGGTTCCCTCGTTCTGGGCTTCCTCGACCTGCAGGCAGGACAGGCCCAAAACCGCTTCTATCAGGAGCTGGAAGACTGGCTCTCCACCCTGACGGATATCGATCCGGACGAACTGGGCAACGGCACATCTGCCGATATGGCTGCGGACCTGCGCATCACGCTCGACAAGCTGCGCAAATCCATGGAAACAAAAGGCGCTGAGCCGGATGAAAATTCCAACGCCGCCATGAGCAAACTGGCAGAAGGCATTCAGGGCCTCGTCCAGCATGTGCGCTCCGAGCAGAAGATGATGCGCGAATGGGCCGAGGCCCAGTCCATGCAACAGCGCCGGATTGAACGCTTCCTGAAAACGCTCACCGCAGAGGTAGAGCGGGAGAAGGAATAAAGCATGGCTGGTGTACGCACACGCAGGTCTCAAAACAACTCAGAGGATTACTGGCCGGGTTTCGTGGACGCCATGTCCGCGCTCCTGCTGGTGTTCATCTTCCTGCTCTCCATCTTCATGATTGCGCAGTTCTTCCTCAGCCAGCAGCTGTCTGGCCGGGATAAGGTGCTCAACCGCCTCAACCAGCAAATCGCAGAGCTCACAGAGCTGCTGGCGCTGGAAAAGGCGAGTGTTGGAGATCTGGAATCCACCATCTCCTCCCTGCAACTGGGTCTGGACCAGACCGCTGAAGAACGGGATCGTCTTCAGGGCCTGCTCAACGAGCGCTCCGGCCAGATTGACGAGGCAGGTGGCGCACTGGCATCCCTGCGCGCAAAGCTGGAAGGCGAACAGCAGATCAGCGATAAGGCTCTGGCACAGGTAGAACTGCTCAACCAGCAGATCAGCGCCCTGCGCCGCCAGATCGCCGTGTTGGAAGACGCACTGGACGCCTCAGAAACACGCGACCGAGAAAGCCAGACCCGCATTGCGGACCTTGGCAAACGGCTCAACGTCGCCCTCGCCCAGCGGGTGCAGGAGCTGTCACGCTACCGTTCAGACTTCTTTGGCCGCCTGCGCGAAATCCTCGCCCAGCGCTCTGATATTGAAGTTGTCGGCGACCGTTTTGTGTTCCAGTCCGAGGTGCTGTTCTCCTCCGGTGATGACGAGGTCAACCCGCAAGGCAAAAACCAGCTGGATATCCTCGCAAGCGCCATTTTGGAACTTGAGGGACAAATCCCATCAGAGATCAACTGGGTCCTGCGCGTGGACGGCCACACAGATGCCCGCCCACTCTCCGGCACCGGTCGCCTGCGCGACAACTGGGAACTCTCAGCCGCTCGGGCTATCTCGGTGGTCAAATACCTCATTGCCAGAGGCGTGGAACCAGACCGCCTGGTCGCCGCCGGCTTCGGCGAGTTCCAACCCCTCGAAGAAGGCACCACCAATGAGGCCAACGCCAAAAACCGCCGCATCGAGCTAAAACTCACACAGCGGTAGAGACTGATAAAACTTGATAATGAAGCAGGCGTTTGAGCATCCCTCAAGCGCCTGTTTTTTTGTGCTCGTGGAAATAGGTTATATTGAGCAAAACTGCTGCCCCTCAGGGCCACTGAACAACTGATGTGCGAATAACGCCGACATTCGCTGCATCCTAATAGTTCTGCTACGCAAGATGAAACTGTAACGTAGAAGGCCTAAGCGGCCATCCAAGTACTTCTCACTGAGGTTGAAACAGGCACACCCCAAGGCTTCTACAGTCACCCTTATGAGAGATCTGGAATTACCCAACTGACCAGAAGGAACTGACGGCACCCCTCTTGTGGAGAGATGCCGTAAAGAGAATGTTCTAAACTAGATTTCGGCACAGGCAGAAAAGTAAGCATTCGCTGTCTCTAGATCAGCCAGAGGCGTGAACATTTCAAAATCAAACGGACGCCGCGCTTCGTTCTTTTGCACTTTCACAGGCCAATTCTGCGTAACAAGCGCGTCTTTACCAATCGCCACAAAATCACACTCATCTTGCAGGATCATTTTTTGTGCGATTGCAGGATCACCCAGGCCGCCATTCGCTATGACAGGTAAAGCGGTAAGATTTTTTGCATGTGCAGCTAAAGACGCTCCATGTTGAAATGCCGAGGCCTGAGCAGAAAATTCTGTAGTGTGCACGTAATCAGCACCACTCGCTTCAACCGCCTCGAAGATAACCTTTGCGTCGTCTTCTTGTCCTGCCCATTTGTGCTCGAAGTCGTTGACCTTGCTCTGTGATAGACGTACGCCAACCGTAAAGTCGCCCCCGACAGCATCACGAACAGCTTCTAGAACCTCGCATGTCAGTCGTGCGCGTTCAAATATGCCTTGGCCGTATTGGTCACCACGCTGGTTTGCGTAATCGGTTAGGAACTGATCCAAAAGATAGCCGTTGGCACTGTGAATCTCGACCCCATCTGCACCAGCTTCCTGAGCACGTTTAGCCGAGTCTGCAAAACCGCAAATTGCAGTCTTAATCTCAGAAACCGTCATTTCGGAAGGGGTAGGATACATACCAGACCCCCGATAGAACTCCATTTGATGACCTTTAGGCTGTACGGGGGAAGGGCCACGTGTCTCATTAGAGAAGCGATTAAATTGAGACAGGGCACCAGCATGCATTAATTGCATAATTATTTTTGCGCCTGTTGCCTTCACGCCTTTGATTAACTCAGCCCAACTTGCAGCTTGCGTTTTATCAGTGATCCCCGGCTGGAACTCGTATCCCTGACTAAAGTGTTGGTCAGTGTAGACACCCTCGGTAATGATTGCTCCAAAGCCGCCCTTGCCAAATCTCTCATAATACGGCTGCATAAGAGGGCCAACGCAGCCTGAAGCACTTGCACTGACGCGCGTCATTGGAGCGACAAGAGTTCGGTTGCGTAGCTCTAGCTTCCCAAGTTTTGCGCTTTCGAATAACTGAGAGTAGGTCATGGTATCTCCGTTTGCTGGTAGTCAATCGGGTATACCTCTTCCTGCTAGTATGTTAATTGGATGCAATGACTAATCACCTTTTCCAATTCGTTATATAATGACAAGCGAGAACCTATCAGATCTACTCGGTATTTTTCGGGTTGTTGTTGACTCTGGAAGCTTTTCAGCTGCCGGACGCATTCTCAATATCTCACCTGCCTGGGTTGCCAAGCAGGTTACCCGGTTAGAGGCTGTTTTAGGCGCTAGCTTATTGATCCGATCAACCCGTGCTTTGCGTCTTACAGACGCCGGGCAGGAATGCTACCGAACCGCAAGTATTGTTGCTGATGAGCTGACATGGTTGAAGGACAAGCTTTGTGCAGACTCGAAGGCCATCACGGGCGTTGTACGGCTCAATGTGCCCTCAATAATTGCTCAAGATGTTATAGCTGAGCACATTTCTGAGTTTCAGATGAAATATCCGAGCATAAAACTGGACATAGTTGTATCTGATAGCTTTTCTGATGTCTTGAATGAGGATGTTGATATCATTTTTAGGGTCTCCAGAGCCCTTGAAGACAGTACAGCTGTTACACAGCAAGTTTCGTTCGTGCCACGAGTACTTTGCGCCTCAAAAGACTACCTCTCCCGTACTCCCAAAATTGAAACAAGCCATGACGTGAAAGGCCATAAAGCTCTTGTGTTCGATAGCCCTCAGAGTTCTTCTGAGTGGTTTTTGCGCTGTCGCGAGGGGCAGGATTGGATTGCGCCAAACGTCGTGCTGCGTGCCAATAATAGTTTTGTTTTAAAACGAGCAGCGATCAGCGGCGCGGGTATCGCTTTTCTGCCTAAAGTGATTGTAGAAAGTGAACTAAGAACTGGTCAGCTGATCCATTTAGACCAAATAGAAGATGCTGACCCCTTTAAATTGTTCTTATTGCGCGCGCCCAGAAAACATCTTCCCAAGCGTGTTCAAATTGCATGGCGCTTTTTTGCCCAAGCTTGCAAAGACAAAACATAATGGGTGTAGCGCAGCAGTTGTGATGGAATGGCTGCCTCACCTACAACACTCTCAGGTCAAATTGACTTATTTATCCCTTAAGTACTGACGTCACACACTCATTGATCGTTTTTGTACTAGCACCATAAGCACGACAATGCTTTATGTTAGCTTCAACACAATGATAAGGTAGACTAAATCAATGGCAGATCGTTTTGAACGCCACCGCCAAGCGTGGACCCCTGAGGAAATTCGGAAGCTGCATTTGCTGGCGACAAAGGGGATGAGTTTAAAGGCCATAGCCAAAGCTCTCACGCGTTCTGAAGAATCCACCAAGAATAGAGCGAAGCAAGAAAAACTGAAGATCTCAAAAGCCCGCTGATTTCTTACGATCAGACTTTCACAAAAGATACTTTCATGTCAGCCTCCGCTTAATTGATACTCAAAGCCCACGTCACCCCACTCACGGACACTTCCTGCCCTCAATCCGGCTATCACACACCTTCACACGGGACAGATAAGCCGACCACTTCGCAATATCTGCCTCTCCCACGTTTGAGCGCCAGGACTTGATGGTGAAGTAGGTACTGTCATTACCCACAATAACCTTGGTCAGCACTGTCTCACTTTTGGAAGCTGGTGTGGTGGTGCAGCTGGTAAGAAAGAGGCCAAACTCGTAGCCATTCTCACGCCCCCTTCTCACGAGGCGCCCATCTTGCTGCTTGCAGATAGGACTCTTCACCTGCGTATATTGCTTCTCCAGTACCTTCATTGGTACTCGCCGGGAAAAATGAATCTGAACGGTCACCATATCCTTCCAGTTCTTCAGAGATTGTCCGCGAGGGATCATCTCGGAAACCAGCAGACCATTCTTGTTTTGTGAAAAGGCAACCTTGTAGCCCTCAGGCATCCCCACCAGAAGGTTCTCGTCCTTCAGGCCAGAAGCAAACGAAACACCACTTGCAACAAGTAATGCAAATACAGCACCAAGCAATCTACGCATAAGAGCAACTATCCAAACAATCAGGAAATGAAGTGATGCTACATCATAGCCTCAAACCTCAACAAGGGGAGTAACTTCCCTGATGGAGGAGGCCAGCGTTCAGCCAACGAATGTACGCCATTCCGACCTGTATAGCGCAATCAACATAGCAACGCGGCCAGAACGTAAAAAACGCAAAATAACGCAAAGTTTCACATAGTAGCGCAAACACGAAAAAAGCCGCTCCCAGCAGGCAGCGGCTTTTCATGTTATCCAACAAAGGCAGGGCAAGCTCTTTTAGAGTTATGCCCCTTCCAAGCGCGTTCCATTTGATTGAGTCCAATCAAATGATAAGAATTCGCGCTAAAGACGCTCT
This sequence comes from Pseudovibrio sp. Ad5, assembly GCF_001623095.1. NCBI lineage: Bacteria > Pseudomonadati > Pseudomonadota > Alphaproteobacteria > Hyphomicrobiales > Stappiaceae > Pseudovibrio > Pseudovibrio sp. Ad5. Next base: position 8,209 of record NZ_LMCH01000005.1, read on the forward strand.
TAGCGCTCGTCTTCGTCCTCATCACTGTCACCGGTAGATTTGAAGTTCGCGAACACAGCATCTGCATCCACGGCTTCTTCAACTTCACGGGTCTTCGGCGCAGGTGTCGCAAACGCAGCAGCCATTGCTTCTTCGCTTGTTGTTTCATCAACAGGCAGAAGGGATTGCGGCTCTTCACCTTCAATCGGTTTCGGAGCGTTCTTCGCAGCTTTCTCAACTTCGATGTCCAGCTCAATCTGAGAACTCAAACCCAGAGTGACCGGATCCATCGGATCAAGATGCGCAGAGTTCCAATGCGTTCTCGTACGAATTGCTTCAATCGTCGGCTTGGTTGTGCCAACAAGACGCATGATCTGAGCATCAAGCAGCTCAGGATGGTAGCGTACAAGCCACAAAATTGCGTTCGGACGATCCTGACGACGAGAAACAGGGGTGTAACGAGGACCCTTGCGCTTGTTCTCTGGAACACGCACTTTGGACTCGAAAATCTGCATACGGTAGCGCGGATCGTTCGACGCTTTTTCAATTTCGTCACGGGTCAGCTGGCCTGCCAGAACAGGGTCCATACCCTTGATGCCCTGAGCAGCTTCACCATCAGCGATCGCCTTCACTTCAAGCGGATGCAGCTTACAAAACGCAGCAATCTGATCAAAGCCAAGAGCGGTGTTATCTACCAACCATACGGCTGTTGCCTTTGGCATAAGCGGCGCGTTGGACATTGTATAAATCCCTCCTGAGTGCTCCACAGCCTAATCAAAGGTGGCGAAGCCGAATTCCATAAGAGTTTTTGGGAAACTTGAGCGCATTATACGCTCACATTTTCCCAAAAGCAAACCAGATCAACACGGGCCTCCACCATCTTTAGGAAACCTGTGAGAATTCAAAACCGGCCTATGCACTTTCCCTGGCCAACCTTGAGGATGATCTTTCCGATATGGCCGGAACCTTCCATCCTGTCATGGGCGGCCTTTACATCGCTGATATCAAAGACCTTATCCAAAACCACCTTGACCCGGCTGGTTTCCAGCAATGGCCAGACCTTCTCACGAAGAGCCTCAGCGATCTGACCTTTATACGCGTTGGTCCGTGGCCGCAGTGTTGAACCGGTGTGCGTCAGCCGCTTCATCATTAATCGGCTAAAGTTGACATTTTCCGAAGGCCCATGAAGCGTCGCAATCTGGCAGATGCGCCCGTCAACTGCTGCAACAATCCAGTTCTTCTCAACGTAATCACCGCCAACCATATCAAGGATCACTTCAACCCCCTGCTTAGATGTGATGTTACCAATCTCTTTCACAAAATCGGTCGTCCGGTAATTGATCACATAGTCCGCCCCAAGCTCGCGAACCGCCTGAGCTTTTTCATCAGACCCAACCGTTGTAAACACCTCAGCGCCGAAGGCCTTTGCCAATTGAATGGCTGTTGTCCCGATCCCGGAAGACCCGCCATGAACAAGGAACTTCTCACCAGACTGAAGCCCCAAACGGTCAAACACATTGGACCACACCGTAAAGAAAGTCTCCGGAATGCCGGCAGCTTCCTCCATAGATATCCCCGCAGGCACATGCAGAACATGCGCAGCAGGTGCAACACAATACTGCGCATACCCACCACCCGGCGTCAGCGCACAAACCCGCTCCCCTAAGCTGTGAGAAGCAACACCTTCTCCCAACTCCACAATTTCACCAGAAACTTCCAATCCCAGCAAAGGAGAAGCCCCGGGAGGTGGCGGATATGCTCCCGTCCGCTGAATGACATCCGGACGATTTACCCCCGCCGCATGAACCTTGATCAGCACCTCACCGACACCAGGTCTAGGGACTTCAACCTCTGCAATTTCAAGGACTTCCGAACCCCCGACACCGTTCATTACAACGGCTTTCATTTGTGCTGAACGATCATCTATTGTCATAAGCTGCCTCGATTTTTGCAAATAGCGAAACTGCTGCTTGCTCACCTTCTCAATTAGGTAAAGAATAGTAGCCAACAAGTGCCCGTCTACCCCACCAAAGGTGAATTCTCGCTTTTTTGATATCGAGAATTCCCCAAGGCAAACACAAGGAGTACATAACGCTATGGGTTTATTCGATGATGATGACACACCTCACCCAGCAACCTCCGGGGTAATGGTGGGAGAGCCCCTCACGAACCTTTCAATCCACGAATTAAATGAGCGTCTTGAGCAGCTTAAGGCAGAGATCGTGCGCGTTGAGAATGAGATCGAAACAAAATCAAGCGCAAACTCATCAGCCGAAAGCTTCTTTAAGTAATCAAACAAAGTTTAAAACAAAAACTTACTCAAATTCATATAAATGCAAGCTACAAATTGCAAATAAATGAATTGGATACTTATAGTTTACCTATCATTAACCATTTTAAATTAGAACTTAGTTATTCCAGTTGATCTGGAGCCAGAGTGAACATTCACTCTGCTTGACGCCTCCCTGTTAAAACACCTCAGAGCCGCACCGATGCGGCTCTTTTTTTCTGCTCAGGCAACACCCAGTCCCGGTTTAATCACTCTATTCACAACCATGAGTTGGCACGGGCTTTGCTCCGCTCAGATTGAAGTAAGATCTCTTGCTCCATTTCGAGACAGTTTTATTCTTTCCAAAAGGCTCACTTCAATTTTCGAGCCGTAATTGTTTCAGACTGGGATTTTAAAGGACGCGAGTGAGAGAAACCTAACGCAGTTATTGAAGGGATTTTTAAGATGGGTGAATTCAAAACTGAAACAGGGCCAGAGAACACCTTCAACTTCGCTCAACGGCTCATGTCCTCCCAAAACTTCACGGAGCTTTTCCGCGAAGGGATGGGCCTTATTGAAGACACTGCATCCTATCTTGATGGTCCGGGCAGGAAACAGAGCAAAGCTCTTGGCTCCGCCGCGTCTCTCGCTTACGCAACCGAGTCCATGCGCCTCACCACACGCCTCATGCAGATGGCCTCCTGGCTTCTGCTGCAACGGGCAGTCAATGACGGTGAGATTGTACAAGCAGAAGCTCAGAATGAGAAAAACAAGATCCGCGTCGATAATGCGACCAAGGAAATGCAGAACCCGGCCTGGCCAGACCTGCCTGAAACACTTCGCACCCTGATCGAGACCTCATTCCACCTGCAAAGACGCATCAAGCACGTCGATAGCATGCTCAAGGAGGAGCTCCTGCGCGAGCAAGCGGCAAACACCTCCAATCCAGTAGGTGATCAGCTCTCTCAAATCACAGCAGCGTTTAAATAGCCTGATAAGTTTCGCTAGCGTCAAACTCCGCTAGCAACCCTGCGCACTCCTCAAACGCGCACAAAAAAACCCGAAGCAAACGATTCGGGTTTTTTATTTCGCAAACTTCAGAGCAATTATTTGCCCAGGAAGCCACCAAACTTGTTGGTGAAGCGGGACACGCGACCGCCACGGTCCATGAGCTGACGGTCACCACCAGTCCATGCTGGGTGGGAGCTCGGATCGATGTCGAGCTGCAGGGTGTCACCTTCTTTACCGTAAGTAGAACGGGTGGTGAATTCGGAACCATCAACGAGTTTTACAGTGATGGTGTGGTAATCTGGATGAATGTCCTGTTTCATGACTAAACTGTCCTGTCAGCAACGGCTGAGCCGCCTCAATCAAAAGATGGGCTTAGGGCTGGCCTGAAGCATCGGTAGAAAGAAGCCGCACTTTTCCAAGCACGGCACAATTGTGAAGGGGTCTATACCCCATCCAAACCGAGGAAACAAGAGGGTACAGCCCGCAGAAAACCAGAGAAAGCGCTTGCAATTAAAACTATCGGGACACATCTACTGCATCATACGATAAACTTAAATGATTTCGCAGATATCCGGGGGTGGCATGAGCCAGCGGGACTCAAACAATCGGGAAAAGACCTTGCGTCCACTCGCAACACTTTTCCCTTATCTTTTAAGGCACAAAGCCCGTCTGGTTCTGGCAACCTTTGCTCTGCTGGCGGCAGCTGGCCTCACTTTGGTACTGCCAATTGCCGTCCGCTACATGGTTGACTACGGTTTTACCGGCGACAACCCCAACTTGATTGACGATTATTTCATTGTCATTATTTTTGTAATCGCGCTACTCGCCCTCACCAGCTCTCTTCGTTACTACATGGTCATGATGATTGGTGAGCGAGTCGTAGCGGACTTACGCTCTGACGTGTTCCGTCACCTCACTTATTTATCCCCCTCATTCTACGACAAAACAAAATCCGGTGAGATCATTTCGCGCCTGACAGCCGATACAACCCTCATTCAGTCAGCATTCGGAGCCAGCGCATCTATTGCTCTTCGACACTTGCTGATGTTCGCTGGTTCGACGACCCTGATGGTCATCACCAGCCCGCGCCTCTCCTTGTTTGTGCTGCTTGCGATCCCACTCATTGTCTTGCCTCTGCTTGGCTTTGGCCGTGCGGTTCGCAACAGAACCAGCCATGCGCAATCCACTCTGGCAAACGCAATTGCTTATGCAACAGAAGCACTTGGTTCCATTCGCACGCTGCAGGCTTTCACCAATGAAAAGAGCGTTTCAGATCGCTTTGCAGGAGATATCGAGACAACCTATGAAGTTGCTCTCATTGCCACCCGCGCCCGCGCATTCCTGATCGCTACAATCATCCTGATCATCGCCTCAAGCATTGTGGCAGTACTCTGGGTTGGCGCACTGGACGTGATTGATGGCCGTATGAGTGGCGGTCAGCTCACACAGTTCCTCATCTATTCCATCATTGCTGCCGGGGCTATGAGCGAACTCTCTCAGGTATGGGGCGAACTGGCAAAAGCCGCTGGCGCAGCAGACCGCATCACAGGACTGCTGCATGTTCCATCCGAAATCAATGCACCAGCCAATCCAGTCACTCTCCCCTCTCCTGCCATTGGCGAGCTCGAGTTTGATGATGTCGACTTCCATTACCCGACAGCAAAAGAAGCTGGCGTTCTGGAAGGCTTGAACCTCTCCGTCAAGAAGGGCGAAACAGTTGCTATTGTCGGCCCAAGTGGCGCAGGCAAGTCCACGCTGTTCCAGCTCTTGATGCGATATTACGATCCGGTTGCAGGTAAAATCACACTCGACGGTATCGAGCTGAACTCTGCTGATCCACGAGACTTACGCGAGCACATCGCTCTGGTCCCTCAGGACACCGCTATTTTCGGCAGCTCAATCGCAGAAAACATCGCATTTGGCAAAGAGGTCGCGTCCAGAGAGCAAATTGTTGAAGCTGCAAAGTTCGCATTGGCTGATGACTTCATCAACAACATGAAAAACGGCTATGACACACTCATTGGCGAGCGTGGGGTAACGCTCTCAGGAGGCCAACGACAGCGCATCGCGATCGCTCGTGCCATTCTGAAAGACGCCCCTGTTTTGCTGCTGGACGAAGCCACCAGCGCACTGGATGCCGAAAGCGAGACCATTGTCCAAAAAGCCCTCGATAAGCTTATGGAAGGCCGGACCACACTGATTATCGCACATCGTCTGGCAACGGTCCTCAAAGCAGATCGTATCGTTGTGATGGACGGCGGAAAAATCGTGGAAGAAGGCACCCACGACACACTGGTCGCTCAAAACGGCCTTTATGCGAAACTCGCCAGAATGCAGTTTGAGATTGGAGCAGAAGCGCTCAACTCTCAGGAAAAAGCAAGCTAGAGCGCACTCCAGAAAAGCGTATCTGTCTTTCAGACAAAACACTCATAAAAAAAGCCGCGCTTGCACCAAGCGCGGCTTTTTCAATTCTATCTGCGAAGCTTACTCAGGCTCACTCACATCCACTGTATAGTTCAGCGGCATGCGCGCACCATCAGCAAAAATGGTCTGCCCGGAAACATAACTCGCATCTTCTGAAGCGAGGAACGCAGCAATGCTGGCCACTTCAGCAGGTTGTCCCAAACGACCAAGCGGCGTCCGGGAAAGAACCGTTTCCATCTTGCTCGCATCCTGCACAACGCTCTTGAGCATCTGTGTCTCAATGGAACCAGGCCCAATACCGTTGACACGAATGCCGTGCTTTGCCAACGCCACAGCCGAAACATGCGTCAGCTGATTCAAACCACCTTTGGAGATCGTGTAAGGAACCTGATCAGGGATCGCCAAAACACTGTTTACGGAGCTGATATTGATGATTGAGCCAGCAGAACCGCCCTCTTCAACTTTCTCAACCATATGCCGTGCAACAGCTTGAGAGCACAGGAATGCACCCTTCAAGTTGACACGTAGAACCCGGTCAAAATCATCTTCAGAAAGCTGCAGAAAATCACCAGCTGCTGTAATGCCAGCGTTATTAACCAGCACATCAATGTCGCCAAACTCATCCAGAGTGTTTGCAACCATATTGCGCACATCAAGGCGAACGCTGACGTCGCAATGGCAGAACGCCACATGCCCAAACTCGGAAAGAGCTTCCTGAGCCGCTTCACCGGCCCGCTCATCGGAGTCGGAGATCATGACTTTGGCGCCATCTTGCAAAAAACGCTGCGCAATAGCGTAACCGATGCCTTGAGCGCCACCGGTTACAATCGCAACTTTCTTCTCTAGTTTCACTTTGAAGATACCTCTGGCAATGCCGAAATTTCGCCGACCATAATCTCAAAGCCTAAACATGTCGATGCACTTCTCCAGTAAAACTGCTTAGTTCCTCTGAATTTAGCTAACAGATGCCACCCCACGAACAGAGATCGCTTCAGCAATTTCCTCGAGAATAGCAGGGTCATCAATTGTTGCTGGCATCTTGAACTCTTCGCCATCTGCAATCTTCCGCATGGTCGCTCGGAGGATCTTGCCAGACCGCGTTTTGGGAAGGCGCTCAACGGTAATCGCCAGCTTAAAGGCAGCAACAGGACCAACCTTTTCACGCACCAAAGCAACCAGCTCTTTCTCAATCACAGCAGTTTGTTTTTCAACGCCACTCTTCAAAACGACAAAACCACATGGCAACTGGCCCTTGAGATTGTCGGCAATCCCAATCACGGCACACTCAGCCACATCCGGGTGCTCAGAAAGAACTTCCTCCATGCCACCCGTAGACAAGCGGTGCCCGGCCACGTTGATGATGTCATCGGTACGAGCCATGATGAAGAGATAACCGTCATCATCCATAAGACCGGCATCTGCCGTCTTGTAATAGCCGGGGAACTCTGTGAGATACGCTTCCTTGAACCGATCATCAGCATTCCAAAGCGTTGGCAGTGATCCCGGTGGCATCGGTAGCTTCACAACAATGTTGCCCAGCTCACCCGCTCCAAGCTCATTCCCTTCATCATCAAGCACGCGCATATCATATCCCGGCATCGGGACAGTGGAACTACCCAGCTTGATAGGCAGCTTACCAAGGCCAAGAGGATTACCAGCGATGCACCAGCCAGTCTCTGTCTGCCACCAATGATCGATGACAGGTACACCGAGCAGGTTTTCTGCCCATAAAATTGTATCCGGATCAGCTCGCTCTCCTGCAAGGAACAGCGAACGCAGCCCAGCAATGCTGTACTTCGCCAGCTCTTTACCTTCCGGATCTTCTTTCTTGATCGCCCGGAAAGCGGTCGGCGCAGTGAACAGCGAAACCACGGAATGCTCTGAGATCACCCGCCAGAACGCACCAGCATCCGGTGTTCCAACCGGCTTACCTTCATAAAGAATAGTCGCGGCCCCATGAAGCAGCGGTGCATAAACGATGTAAGAGTGACCAACCACCCAGCCCACATCAGACGCAGCCCAGAACACTTCGCCCGGATCAATACCGTAGAGGTTTTCCATGGACCACTTGAGGGCAACCATATGCCCGCCATTGTCACGCACCACGCCTTTCGGCTGTCCGGTCGTACCGGAAGTGTAGAGCACGTAAAGTGGATCAGTCGCAGCAACAGGAACACATTCGGTGGTCATCTTCTCGGCCACCGCAGTTTCCATCAGCGCGCCCAGATCAAAGTCACGGCCTTCAATGAGGCCAGCAACCTTTTGCTCGCGTTGCTGAACAAAACAGAAATCAGGTTTATGGGAGGACAGTTCAATGGCACGGTCCAGCAGCGGCTTATACTCAACCACACGCCCCGGCTCGATGCCACAGGACGCGCTGATGATAGCCTGAGGTTTGCAATCCTCGATACGAACAGCAAGCTCTTGAGCCGCAAAACCGCCAAATACAACAGAGTGGATCGCACCAAGCCGTGCGCAGGCGAGCATTGCAAACGTCGCTTCAGGGATCATGGGCATATAGATCAGCACCATAGAGCCTTTTCCAACGCCCTTCTCACGCAGCAGCGCTGCCATAGCTCCCACTTGCTCTTGCACATCAAGATACGTGTAGGTGCGCTTCTCACCAGTAACAGCACTGTCGTAAATGATCGCTGGCTGTCCCGGACGGCCATGCTCTACGTGGCGATCAACACAGTTGTAGCAGGTGTTGCACTCACCGCCGACAAACCATCGTCCATATGTGCCTTGCGAAGCATCGAATGTCTTGGTGTAGGGCGAGAACCAGTCAATGCCCTTAGCAGCTTCATCCCAGAAGGCTTCTTTGTTTTCTTTCCATCCATTGTAGATGTCGTGGTATCGGCTTGTCATAGCTGCTCTCCTCCCATGCACCCCTGCATAGTACCTGTCCACAGGTTCGGCTAAGACTGAGCCCTGAATGCCCTAAAGGCAAGTTTTGCTATATTATAAAATCGGCTTATAACTAAAGATAACCATATAGTTTTCAACCCGCCTATTTCTTAGTTTCCTCTTAAATAAAAAGGACTTGCCTGCACCCTTGCGGGAAACAAATCATGCTGCCAATTACCGATCCCTTCTTCTACCTCTGTGCAATACCTGCTGTTTTCATCGTTGGCATGGCCAAAGGAGGATTCGGAGGCGGCCTCGCCCTTGTCGGTGTGCCGCTTATGTCATTGGCAATTCCACCTGTGCAGGCAGCAGGAATACTCCTCCCGATCCTGCTGGTCATGGACGCAGTCGGTCTTTTCTCCTACCGGGCAATCTTTTGCAGGAAAACACTGGCCATTCTTATACCAGCTGGCCTGACAGGAACTCTGATCGGCTATTTCGCGGCAGCCTACATCTCTGAAACCCACATCAGATTGGTCACTGGCGCAATCGCTTTGGTCTTTGTGCTCGATTATTGGTTCAACAACAAAGCCAACAAACCACCAAAGCCGCAGAATGTGCTTTTAGGAGGGTTCTGGGGCACAGTTTCTGGTGTCACCAGTTTCATCGCCCATGCAGGCGGAGCCCCATTTCAAATGTATGTCTTGCCACTCAGACTGGCACCACCAGTCATGGCAGGTACCGCAGTCATCTTCTTTTCGGTCGTAAATTTCTCAAAAGTGCTGCCTTACTTCGCCCTTGGACAGTTTGACGCCAAAAACATCGCGACATCTCTTGTATTGCTACCGCTCGCCCCTCTGGCGACACTGGCGGGAATCAAGATCGTAAAACACATCAACAAAGAGCTGTTCTACAAGATCACGTATGCAGCCCTGTTTGTTATCGCACTCAAACTGATTTGGGATGGCGCATCAGGCTTTTAAGGCGTGTTATACGGTGGAGAGAAAGGATGTAGCATAAGCCATCAACTACGTGAGTATCAGTCGCGCTCACCCAAGCCGTGGTAAAGCACACTCTTGATCATGTCGATTGGCCCGTCGACCTCAAAAGCAGCATCCGGCATTGTCTTCCAGGTCACTCGGTTATGAAAGAAACCAGAGGGATCAGTCAGATCCAGATCTCCACGCGCGGGCGAAACAATCCGATACCGAACTTGCTTTGCATTATAGGCATCTGATGGATTGCCTGCATATTCTGAGCTTGGCGGCTGCCCTTCGACCCACGAGAAGAAATAAGTCCGCAGCTGATCTGCCATACTGCCTGTCGAATTGAGCTGACCGAAGTTGAGTTGGAGCCCGACAACCAGACAAACAGCTGTCGATATGGCCCAAAGATACCAATGATCCCGGAAGTGATTCAAAATGACTGCACGATTGAGATACAGCTGGATCAGAACAGGGAACGCCACCAACAAAACAAACCACTGCGCATCCTGTGATCGTTGTGGTCCGAGGGTGAAAATATAACCCGTCAGAGCCACGGTAATCGCGCAGAAAACCACGCCAAAGAATAAGGCGATCTTCCCCTGTCGATTTGGTGTCACTACGGTCATGCGAGCCCTGCTTGTTCATCACTCGCCGTATCAAACGGGTCGCGATTTATTCTTTTATCAGACAGGTCTACATTACAAATCGAAAGGCAAACGGGGAAGACTTCTGAGGTGTTGCAAATTGTCGCGAGCGTTTGTCTTGCCCAAAAACGCAACAAGATTTCACCTTTGCCGTTAAGTTAAGGCACCAGTTGCAACCACCGCATTTAAATTCGCCGAATATATCGACACCAATCCACAAAACATCTCAAAAATACTTATAGATGAAAGTCTAATAACAAGAAGACCCTCAGACTAACATCTAAGTCACCTGAACTACCCCCTGCGTCTATACTCAGATATATCAAAATATGCGACACTCTTAATTCCAAGCTCTTCATCGGAGCCAATAACTATCTTGGGAAAGCTGATAGCCAGCTCAACGGATCTTCGCAGTTCTCTTGAGCGGAAGTTGAATGCCTGGGGAATTTCATGAAAAACAATAGTCCAAACACATCATATTTCGACAAAGACCTCCCAAAAACTGAAGCAAATTACACGCCATTAAGCCCACTCAGTTTTTTGGAGAGAGCTGCAAAAGTTTTTCCAAGCCACACAGCCATCATTCACGGCAAGATTCGCAGGTCCTATAAGGAGTTCTATGAGCGCTCTATTAAACTCGCGAGCGCCCTGGAAAAGCGTGGTATCGACAAGAATGACTGCGTGTCTGTCATGCTGCCCAACACACCACCCATGCTTGAAGTTCATTACGGCGTACCAATGGCTGGAGCCGTTCTCCACGCACTCAACACCCGCCTCGATGCCGCTATCATCGCATTCCAGCTAGACCATGCAGAGAGCAAGCTCGTAATCGTTGATCGTGAGTTCTCGAAAGTCATGGCCGAAGCATTGGAACTGGCAGCGGTGAAGCCGGAAGTGGTGCTTTACGACGACAAAGAATTCCCTCAATCAGCGCCTGCAATTGGAGAGTTGGAGTACGAGGAGCTGATTGCCAGCGGTTCCGCTGATTTTGACTGGCAACTTCCCGCGGATGAATGGGATGCAATCACGCTCAACTACACGTCGGGTACAACAGGAAACCCGAAAGGCGTCGTTTATCATCATCGTGGTGCCTACCTGCTCGCACAGGCAAACATCATCACCGCAGCCATGGGCAAAAAGCCGGTCTACCTCTGGACACTGCCAATGTTCCACTGCAATGGCTGGTGTTTTCCATGGGCTTTGTCCCTCGTTGCCGGAACGCATGTCTGTCTCCGTCAAGTACGACAAGCCCCTATCTGGAATGCCTTGGCAGATGAGAAAGTCACGCACCTCTGCGGTGCTCCAATCGTGATGTCCACGCTGCTCAACACCCCCGAGGACCAAAAGCGCAAACTCACCCATGATGTCGAGTTTTTCACCGCCGCAGCACCACCGCCTGAAGCTGTTCTTGCAGCTATGGCAGAGGAAGGCTTCAATGTTACCCATCTCTATGGGCTGACAGAAGTCTATGGCCCAGCCGTCGTCAACGAATGGCACGACCATTGGAATGAACTTCCAACATCAGAACAAGCTGCATTGAAAGCCAGACAAGGCGTCAATTACGTCGCTTTGCAGGATCTCGCTGTTCTCGACCCCGAAACCATGAAGCCAGTCCCTGCTGATGGAGAAACCATTGGCGAGGTCATGTTCAAAGGCAATGTCGTAATGAAAGGGTACCTGAAGAACCCCTCAGCAACACAGGAAGCCTTCAACGGCGGTTGGTTTCACTCAGGTGACTTGGGCGTTCAGCATGAAGATGGATACGTCCAGCTCAAAGACCGCTCCAAAGACATCATCATCTCAGGAGGTGAAAACATCTCATCCATTGAGATCGAGGAGGTCCTCTACAAACACCCGGAAATCTCCGCAGCAGCAGTGGTTGCCCGTCCCGATGACAAATGGGGGGAAACTCCCTGTGCGTTTGTGGAGCTGAAAGAGAACAGCAGTGTGACGGAAGACGATATCGTAACCTACTGCAAACAGCATCTGGCCAGCTTCAAATCACCAAGAACTGTTGTCTTCACAGACCTGCCGAAAACCTCAACAGGCAAGATCCAGAAGTTCGTACTGCGCGAGGAAGCAAAAAAGATCGGCTGACCCAAAACAAAAAATGCGCCGCTAAAAGCGACGCATTCTCTATTCGGTTAAGAAAAAGGAAGCTACCCTGTCACTCGTATTCGCGAGATCTCATCCTTAAGCTTCAACTTTTGCCTTTTTAAATTGCCTAGTTCGATCTCATCCATCGAAGGATGGTGCTTGGCTGTTTCCAGCTCCCTCTCAATGGTAGCATGGCGGCGTTCCAGCTCAGTCAAATGCTCACGGATGGACATAGGTTTTGATCCTCCTACATTGTCTCTGTTACAGGTGGATGATGGCACCATTTTATTGAGTTGTCGAACTATGATTAGCTGTTTTTTTGGGGCCTCTACAACGCGAGATCGCTAATTCATGAAAAACTTAGGGAACTTATAAATGACCCAGTAAATTTAATGGGTTTCATATTCCACTCAAAAGAGAATTTCACTAAGTATTCAACCCTATATATACGCTGCGTAAATCCGTCATGAGACAACACTTCCTGTAAAAATCGAGAGACTCTTGTTCATCACCGCTGCACATTCGGTATACTGTTGCCGAGCGGTGAATTGCGACAACGCGCCCCACCAGATTTGATCAATGATGGGCCTCGTTGCACACAGACCGATATGTGTCATGTGAGGACAAAACGATGACGGAAGATACTCTCGATCAGGATAGCAAGCGTTCCGAGCTCGCTGAGTTGCGACAGGAGCATCGGGATCTTGATCATTCCATCGAAGCTCTCATTGAAACGGGACGGGCAGATGTTCTCCAGCTGCAACGCTTAAAGAAGAAAAAACTGATGCTAAGAGACCAGATTCAGGTGCTGGAAACACAGCTCTTGCCTGACATTATTGCCTAAATTAGAGGCAGAGCTCTAACCTTCGTATACTATTGGCATTTCTTGTTGTAATTGGCTTGAAACACGCCGTGTTATTTCTATAATCCGCGCTTTCTTCCCAGACGCTCAGAGGGTGCCCGTTTTATGAACCGCACAGACCAGCCAGAAGTCGCTATCATCATGGGAAGCCAATCCGATTGGCCAACCATGAAAAATGCTGCAGATACGCTAGAAGCACTGGGAGTTTCCTATGATGCTCGCATCGTCTCAGCCCACCGCACCCCGGACCGTCTGGTAGAGTTTTCCAAAACAGCAAAAGAGAACGGCTTCAAGGTTGTTATCGCTGGCGCTGGCGGAGCAGCCCACCTTCCGGGTATGGCTGCATCCATGACACCGCTGCCAGTGTTTGGTGTTCCAATTGAGTCGCGCGCCCTGAAGGGACAGGACAGCCTCCTTTCCATCGTTCAAATGCCAGCAGGCATTCCAGTCGGCACTCTTGCTATTGGTCGTGCAGGTGCCGTCAACGCAGCATTAATGGCTGCCGCTGTTTTGGCACTCAACAATCCGGAGATCGCTGCCAACTTGGATGACTGGCGCGAAAAGCAAAGTCAGGCTGTGGCAGAGAAGCCAGTCAACCCGGAAGAGTAAGAGTTTCAGAGGCGCCCACTTGCAGGCGCCTCATTTGTTTCAAGCCGCCCCTAACATCTGGCCCCTAACATCTGGAAAGTTTTCGAAATGGGTTCCACACTACGTCCTGGCGACACGATTGGTATTTTGGGTGGAGGCCAGCTTGGCCGCATGATCGCGCAAGCTGCCAGCAGGATGGGCCTGAAGTGCCATATTTATTGCCCGGATGAAAACAGCCCTGCTTTTGAGGTCTCAGAAAAGAAGACCGTTGCGGCCTACGAAGACGAACAAGCACTCACCCAGTTTGCGAAAAGCGTTTCAGTCGTCACTTATGAGTTCGAAAATGTCCCCGGCGAGACAGCCCGCATTCTGGAGCAGTTTGTTCCAGTTCGCCCCGGTCCACGTGCACTGAAAGTTTCCCAAGATCGCCTGGCAGAAAAGACATTCCTTTCAGAAGAAGCGGCAACAAAGGTCGCTCCCTTCATAAAAGTCGACACGCAGGCAGAGCTGGAAGCTGCGCTCATGGAGTTGGGCGGTCAGGGTGTACTGAAAACGCGCCGTTTTGGATATGATGGCAAAGGCCAGATCATGATCCGTACACCTGAGGATATCGAAGGCGCCATGAGCAAGCTTGGCAATCAGCCATCTATCCTTGAAGGCATCGTCCCGTTTGAAAAAGAGATTTCCATCATCGTCGCTCGTGGCGTGGATGGGACGGTCAAATGCTATGATCCGGCGGACAACTACCACAAGAACCACATTCTGAAGACCTCTAGCGTACCTGCAGACATCCCGGCAGAAACCGCTCAGGAAGCCATCGATATGGCAACCCGCATCGCTGTTGCGCTCGATTATATCGGAGTGATGGGTGTAGAACTGTTTGTCGTCAGAGACGGCGAGGCTACAGAGCTGAAGGTCAATGAAATAGCGCCACGCGTTCACAATTCAGGTCACTGGACAGAAGACGCTTGTCCGGTTTCTCAATTTGAACAGCATGTTCGCGCTGTTGCAGGCTGGCCACTTGGCAGGCCAACCCGAGCACACAATGTCATCATGGAAAACCTGATTGGTGATGATGTCAACTCATGGGAATCAGCACTTCTGGAGCCAAACGCTCGTCTGACGCTCTACGGTAAAGCAGAGACACGGGAAGGCCGCAAGATGGGCCACATCAACCGCCTCTCCCCAAAATCCTGATCGCGTTATCCTACAAAGAAAAAGCCCCAAAGATCTAATCATCTTCGGGGCTTTCATTTAATTGAACCAGACTATCCTAGCCTAACCAGACCAAGTTGATCACGTTTCTGGAACCGGATCAGCAACAGGATGCCGGTGATAAAGAGACCACTGGCCAAACCAACCCAGATCCCTTCTGGGCCCCAATTAAAGGTGAACGCCATCACGTAGGAAAGCGGCACCCCAATAATCCAGTAACCAATCACCGCAATCACCATTGGTATTCGCGTATCGGAAAGACCGCGCAGAACACCGCCAGCAACCACCTGAATACCATCAACAACCATATACACCGCTGCAATAAAGACCAGCGGTACGCCAAGGCGGATTACATCGGCTGCGTCCGGATTGCTGGTGTCCAGATAGAAGGAAATCAGCGTGTCAGGGATCGCAACAAACAACACCGCACCAAGCAGGCCAATCACAATGGACCAGATCAGTGCGACCCAACCGGCTCGCGTAATAGCATCAGCATCACTACGGCCAGATGCGATACCAACACGCACCACAGCAGCGTTTGCAAAGCCAAGCGGAATCATGAACGCAATACCAGAGAGCTGAACCGCAATACCGTGAGCAGCAAGCTCAAGTGTCCCGATCCACCCCATCATCAAAGCGGCAGCTGCAAACAGCCCCACTTCAGCAACCAACATGAGGGAAATCGGCCAGCCGAGACGCAGGATTTCGAAGAACGCAGGCCAGTCAGCGCGCCAGAAGCGAACGAACACCTCATATTTACGAGACTTTTCTTCCCAAAACACATAGGCAATCAAAATTACACAGGATGCCAACGCAGTCACAACAGACGCAATCCCGGCACCTAGAATGCCAAGTTGAGGAAAGCCGTAGTAACCAAAGATCAGCACATAATCGAGAAGTGCATTGACCACAGCACTCACCACAGTCGCCCACAAAACAATCTGCGAACGTTCAATACTGGTAAGGAAGCTACGCAGCGCCGCCACAAATAGGGATGGATACATCGACCACTGCACAATGCGCAGATAATCCGCAGCAATGGCAGAAACTTCTGCGTCCTGCCCAAGAGCCAGCAAGAGGCTCTCACCGTTCCACAGCACGACCATCGCAAAAGTCGTATAAATGAGCGAAATCCAAAGGCCCATGCGCGAAGCACGTCGCACATTACGCACGTCGCCTTTACCTTCGGCTCTGGATGCCAATGGCATAACGGCTTGCAAGAACCCAAGTCCTGCCAGCCATGTCAGAAAGAACAACTGCAAAGCCAGCACGGATGCTGCCAGCTCTGTTGCGCCAAGCCAACCGATCATCAATGCATCGGTGGCATTAATTGCCATCTGCGCAAGCTGCGCACCGATCAAAGGCAATCCCAAAATAAGCGTTGCATTGGACTCCCCCCACCATGCAGACATGGATGTGGGTTTGGCAACGCTGGTGCTTTCAACCCGCGTCATCATAAGCTCCTGAAGAAAAGGGCATGGAGCCCCTCCAGAACTTGAGCCTCTCAAGAACATAAACAAGGCTGGGTCCTGCAATTGACCACAGTGCCTCGCTGGGAGGAAACTTCCTATCATAGAAACAGACCGACAAAATCCCAGTGGCTTCTTGCCTAAGCAATACCGCTAGTGAAAATGTCGATTACGCTACTTTGCAAAACTCTTCAGGAATGTCCAGAGGAATAAAGCAAGGCGCATTATCACCGCCATAGACCATGATGTGTCCGCAAGGCACTTCATACCAACCTTGCCCGCCCTTTTCCAAAGGCTCTGAGACAACACTCAAGTTGCTGTTATGTAAGCGGTAATACAGGCTTGGAACGATCTTATCACTAGAGCAACGCACAGCATAAAGACGCTCACCATCAGTCAAGGCCATCGCTACACGCAATGGAGCAATGACATCATTGCAACGCATAATCTCAAGTGTTTTCGTGAACACCTGTTGCACAGCCCCCACAGGATCAACATCCAGACCATGACTTAGCATGGCAAGAAACAGCGCTTCACTGTCCGTTGTACCCTGCCGGTAACGATAAAAGTCGTCGCTGATCAAACTCTCAATCTGGCGGCGGATATCATCATACCCTCCAATCTGCCCGTTATGCATAAACATCCATTTACCGACAGCAAACGGATGACAGTTTGAACGGGAGGTCGCAGTGCCTGTCGATGCGCGTACATGAGCAAAGAATAAAGAGGACTTGAGGTGCTTGGTGATACTCAGAAGGTTCTCATCACCCCACGCAGGTTGCGTATCACGATAAAGTCCAGGCTCTGATTTGTGACCGTACCAACCAATCCCAAAGCCGTCACCATTAGTGTTTACCTTGGCTTCCGCACAATGCAGGCTCTGCGCAATCAAAGAATGATTGGGCATTGAAATCAGCTCTTCCATGAAAATGGGAGCTCCACGGTACGCAAGCCAGCGGCACATTACATTATTCTTTCTTCTGGTCGATTACCCAAATGAGGTCACTAGAGTATGCATGATCCATCAGCACGTATAAACCCCTTCCCTATAACTAGAGTAACGAGTTTTCTCAGGGATCGTTCCGTGGATCTAAAGAGAGCCCCTCAACCGCAGCTCTCGTGAGTAAGATGGACTCACTCGACTCATCTTCGAAATCGGACATGACGAACGACGTTTGAAGCAAATTCCATTCAAATTTCCACCTCAATTTCCACTGTTCAGAAAAGCTCCTGTGACTTTTTTCAGCAGCAAAAGAGAGACTCAACCATACACAATCAAAGGTTGTATTTTTTCAAAATAATTTCATATGTGAAGTTACAATGCATTTTGAAAGCATTTTTTACTTATCTTTTACTTCACACACGAGCGTGCCAATGCGCCATTTTGAAGAAAATGAGCAAACGCTGCTGAGATTGCCTTGTCCCACAAGAGGTATTCCCCCCTTTCCCATCTATAAATTAACATAGATTCTCAAGTAAGGAGGTAGACAGCCCCCACGCAGTCTGTTAGTTACCCCGTCAAGAAGCGACGCATCAGCGGCGACGGAGTTCTTGTGACCCGTGCATATGCGCTAAGTGTTGCTATCAATCATTTCATCTATGTCGTTCTGGATACGTAATCCAGAATGCTCGAAGGTAAGGATAAACGCGTGCAGGTTCTCGTTCGCGATAATAACGTCGATCAGGCGCTTAAAGCGCTTAAGAAAAAGATGCAGCGTGAAGGCATCTTCCGTGAAATGAAGCTTCGTGGCCACTACGAAAAGCCATCTGAAAAGAAGGCTCGCGAAAAGGCTGAAGCAATCCGCCGCACTCGCAAACTGGCTCGCAAGCGCGCACAGCGTGAAGGCCTGTTGGTCGGCAAAGGTCGTCGTTAATCCGGCGGCACTCGGGACATCACACAGCTAAGGCTCAACTATGTTTGACGAAAAGCGTGTGAGCGGACCGAAGCTAGAATTCAGAACGGACTAACCGGTAAACCGGTTGGTCCGTTTGTTGTTTTTGCTGGTTCATTTGACCTTTTTTTGCCACACTAAAGTGTAGGCTATCGTGTCATTGCAAGGACTCTTTAAGAATGGGGCACATTCTCGTGAACAATAAACTGGCTAAAGGCATCTGTGCGTGTCTGCTCGCACTTGGCGTTGCAGCATGCCAATCCAACTCATCTGGCCTTGTTTATCAGAATGTGCCCATCGACAAAGCTGTTGGCTCTTCCTCCAACATCGATAGTCTGAGTGCTGTTGTTGACGCAAATCCAACCGATGCCGACGCCTACAACAAGCGCGGCATTGCATACGCAAAAGCTGGGCGCCTTGATCAGGCCATTGAGGACTTCAACAAATCTCTTCAGCTGAGACCAAACTCTTATCAGGCTTACGCAAACCGAGCTTTGGTAGAACGCCGCAAGGGCAACACGTCTCAGGCAGTTCAGGATTACAGCTCAGCACTTTCCATCAAGCCAGATTACGTGAAGGCCCTGAACGGACGCGGCAACACCTACCGTTCTATCGGTCAGAACACAGCAGCACTTCGTGATTACAACGAAGTCATTCGCTTGAATTCCGGCGATGCACAGGCCTATCACAACCGCGGCCTCATCTATCAGGCACAAGGTTTACAGGAAGCAGCTCTCAATGACTTTTCATCTGCTGTTGGCCTGAACTCCCGCGCATATTCACCTCTGATCGCGCGCGGTGTAACTTACCTTTCTCTGAGCGATCCAAAATCTGCACTCAAAGATTTCAATGCAGCGATTGCGCTTAACGGCAAGTCCGCATCTGCTTGGGCGAACCGTGGCCGCGCAGAAGAAGCACTGGGGCAGATTACAGAAGCACGCCAGTCCTACAGCAGAGCACTGCAGATATCTTCGACAAACCAGATTGCGAAGGAAGGCTCTCAGCGCCTGTCAACGTCTTCAGGCGTTCCGCAAGCTTAGGCTCGCCAACATATCGCTTTCTAAAGGCCGGACACTCCGGCCTTTTTTATTGCCTTGTTGCCGAAGATATCGACAGCATCCAGTTAATCTCATCACGCCAGTCAATCATGCGAATGGGCGTCCCGTGAGAGCCCGTTTCGAATAGCCGAAAGCGCACCGGATACCGCTGGGTTTTGCCAATGGCTGCCTTAAACAACTGATATTGCTTCTCCCAGCTGTAGACCCTGTCAGCACTACCGTGGCCAAACACAATCGGCACGCCTGCCTTATAGGCTTCACTCGTCAACAATCGTCGATCCGTCGCTCCGCCCAATAATATGAGGCCGGACAGCGGCCCAGCAACGCCCGCCTGATCCGCAAGCCCATAGCAGACCTGTGCCCCCATGGAACCACAGGCCACAATCACTTTGGCCTGGGGGGCTTCTTTTCGGTATTGCGCAATCAGCTCGCGAATTTCCTGGGTGCCTCTGGGACTTTCGAGCTTCACATCAGGAGATAGATAAACGCCATTGTTCCGCACCATCAGGTTTTTCAAGCGATTGAAGTTACCGCCAAACGTCCAATCAGCATTCCCCTGCTTTCGATTGCCCCCCTTACCATGCAGATAAAGCAGCAACAGCTTGGTGTCGGTATCAGGTTTCCCAACTCGGATGTGCTTACGCTTACTACCCGCAAGCACAACTGAGCGCTCCCGCACATACCAGGCAGGCCTGCTGGAAACGTATCGCCCTTCAACCCGTCGTTCTGGTATTTCATCCCGGTCCCGCAAGTCACGCTGGATCTGATAGTCAAGCCGCAGGAACGCCCCGTCCATCGCCTGATCCAGAACCCGCGGATAAGCAAACAGCTCGTCTTTATAAGGCTTCAGCTCAAACCCGGCGGCCTGCGAGACCAGCAGAGCTGACATGAATAAGCTGCCAATCAAATACTCAAAGATCCTGAAGTTGCCTCGCATGGAGCACCTCCGAAATAGCGCATCGCTTAAGGCTTCAGGTAATCATACATAACCCGGCCATAAGGTAGCGTGAGGTCCGTAATAAAATGAACACCGCCGAGTGATTTAAGCATTGGCAGCTCAGCCACTGGCGCATTGGCATGGTGAAACAATTGCAAGCTCGCCGGACCAGACCACGCGCCCTTCACCGTCACATCAGACGCCTCATAAGCAACCAGTTGAGCGATAGCCAAAGAGCCATCAACATCTGGAATAAGCTTCAGATTCACCTGAGTTTTCTGCAGCTTCTTGAGGATCGCATCGGGATGACACTGCGTGCCATGCTCGACATCATAAAGAAGGTGTTGGTACTTGTACCCCATGGTCGCAATAGCAATCGTCACATCGTCAAAAACCAAATGGCCGGTCAATGTTGCGCCCGATATACTCAATTCTGGATGGCCTAGCTTTTTCGGGAAACCCCAGATCTCACGCCCACCAAAAATCGGCGGAGTATCATCAAGAAACATTTGCTGAGTGAAGTTCACAGGGTGATCTCCAAACTTGGCTGGAATCACGATGCCAGACTCGGTGTAGTCTCCAAATCCAGCAGAATCGGGCATACGGATCACTTCAAACATCACCGTGTTGGACCCATCCGGTTCCAAAGGCTCAGGCACAGCTTCACGAATAGCGTCAGGGTCACTTTCATAGGAGACCACAAAAAACTCGCGGTCGATAAACCTGTATGGCCCCTTGGGATAAGCAGGAGAAGCAATCGGCATAGAAGCCTGTTCAAGAATATCGGCAATTTTCATGGACCACCTCGATCATGAAAGAGTGTGAACCGCGGCCAAATCACAGCCAGCGCGCTCTCACCATAAGCACCGATATTTTGGATGTTGCCCCTTGGGTTTTGGGGTGACACTTTCAGAGCTCACCCCAAACACTTTTTTAATCAGCTTGTTACGTCAATTTCTTTGAAAGTAGCCAGTGGCGCTTTTTCGCGGATAACCCAGTTCAACGCACCAAGCTCCGCTTTTAACGTCGGATGAACCAGTCCCAACACGCGCAGTTCACTCGCTCCAGTGCCCGCATGGGTTTGATTTACACGGCTTGCGATATTGAGTGTGGTCGTTGATTGATCAACACTCCAACCAACACGGTCACCAGCAACAAAGGCAACTTTACGCCCGGTTCTGGTCGTACCAATCGGAATACCCTCAAACAACTCAACAGAAGCAAGACGCTCTGTATCAATATGATAATCAGCGATCATCATCAGACCCAACAGGTAATAATATCCCGCCTCTTGAGAAAGCCTCCGCCGGCTCACCTGATCAACCAGATCACTTCGCCCACGAACACCTTTCAACGAATGTAAGCTTGCAACAAAAAACATCTTTTCACCGCGCGTCATAGACGTAGCGCTCAGGAATGCTCGTGTGCTGCTCTGGCGAATAGCCATCTCACCAAGCATCTCGCGCATCGTCTCATCAGCAACGGTCGGGCTGGCCTTGAGAGCTTCACTGAAGTTGGTTGTCGCCAGAACTCCACTAACCGCCGTCCCAACACCACCCGGAATAAACACAGTTGCAAGATTGGTCAGGCGATTGGAAGTCGCATAGGCCCAGGCAGCCTTATCAAGCGCGTCAGAGAGTGGAGGAAACGTCGTGTAAGGGTCTACATTCGCAGCAACAGCAATATAGCGCCGGGCTCTATCTCGCCCTACTACAGCCGCAGCAACACTCTCAACCGCAGAAGTCTTCTTACCACTTTCTTTGGAAGGAGCAGTCGCTCCGGAATTCCCGGTAATGGTGTTCACAGTCCCATTCAGCAACAGGCCGACGCCATCAGCTGTGGAACTCAGTGTCTCTTTGGGAGAGGTTACAAGACTGCCGAGAAATGTCAGAGGCTTGGCAACGGCAGTCACAACGCCCTCACCCGCTTGAGAAACCGTATCCAGTTCTTGAATACCCTTCAGCGCATGAAGTTCATTGATGCGCTTTTGCAATGTCGCCGTACCGCGCACCTTATAAGTCTTGCCATGAACCCTGAGTCTGTAAACAAGCAATGTCCCATTCCGCAACACCGGCGGCACGATTTCGTAGTTGCTACCACTCGCAGCAACGCCTTCTTCCTTCAGGATCTGGGAGAAACCAAGATCAGTCGAGGCAGAATGAGATGGCGATGAGACAACTGCAACCACGATAAAGATTGCAAGCAGCAAGGAACAGCGCAGAAGAACGCGAACAGTTTGCGCAGTAGACATATGATACCCGAACTCAGAACAACTCTTACTAAAGGCTCTATTCTTCAATAATGATCAGAAAAGGGCAGCGCCTCTGGCAAATTTCGGGGTTGAAACGAAAAATCGCAGAAGCACGCTGCTCCTGCGATTCTCAAAACCTTTAAAACCTGAAGGTTTCTTAGATTGTCAGCACAGCTGTTACCACACAAGCAAGCAGGAATACGATTCCCGGTACAACGTGCGACCTGTCACCAGATGCCATACCAACGCCAACTGCAATCACTGTTGCGATTGTGGTGATGCTTGCCCAAACCGTCCCGGCAGTACCACCAAATCCAATCATTGCAATAACGAGTACAAATGTGAGAGCTGCAAGAATTCCAACCTTTGAGAAGTTGATAAAGTTCTTGTAGGTCTTCTCGTGTTCCTCATAGTCCATAACAGACGCGCTCCCGTCAGCCATGCTTCCCCCTCGAAACAAGTAGTTTTCCTAATATCAGTCTTTAACACCACATGGTCCGGTGACGCAACTTCCCTAAAGAACCGCTTTGGAAATAACCTAAGTGCCGGGGATAATTCCAACGGCCTGAGTATGTGCCTCAATCTTCGCCAGTCAAACCACATAAGTCCAGTTGGTGCTTTTGATGGGCACTCAACGCATCCAGCTCAAACCCATCAATCTGCTCATTAAACAGTTGATGGAAGTTAAGCTCAGCTCGTAAGTGAAGGAAAACAGATCCAAGCCCAATAGCCGCCCGGTCCATAAAAACAAAGTAACGAGGTATTTTCACCGGCCCCAGCTCTTTGAGGGACTGATGCACACGAAACGCCTCTTGCCGCCCATAAGCCGCTGGAGAAACACCATCGGCAATCGAGCGTACTCTATCGCTGAGCAACGGGCCAAAAATAAAACTCGCCCAGATATTCAAAGTCTCAATAAGCTCAGTCGTCAGCCCATCAAAACCCCATGTCTCATAAGCAGCAACCACACGGTCCTGATCATCTTCAAGCAGACCGTGATACAGATCCACCACGCCTTGCACAAAATCTGGCGGAAAGATGCGCACGCATCCGTAATCCAGCAAATTCACACCAGCCAGCTCTCCGCCATCCTCAAAGATCGTATAGTTCCCAAGATGGGGATCACCATGAATCACACCATAATGCGCAAACGGGTGCCACCATGCCTTAAACATCACTTGCGCAATCTTGTTACGCGCCTCCAGCTTTTCTTGTCGATAGGCCAGAAGCGGACGTCCTTCCAGCCAGCTCATGGAAAGCAACCGCCGCGTTGACAAATCTTCAAACACTTCTGGAATCTGGATCTGCTCATCTGCAGCAAAAACATTGGCATAGAGCTTTGAATGCCGCGCTTCCCGTCGATAATCCAACTCTTCCCGCAATCGGTCACCAACTTCCTTCGCAATTTCAGAAGTCTCGATCGCAGGCCTGAAACGTCGATGCAGAGCAAGCAACATGTCGAACTGATTCAGATCAGCTTCAACCGCACTATCCATATCCGGATATTGAAGCTTACAGGCCAGCATCGCCCCATCCTGATCATACGCTCTGTGCACCTGACCAAGAGAAGCCGCTGCTGCAGGCTCCTTCTCAAACTTATCAAACCTGCCTTGCCAGCCCGGGCCAAGCTCTGCCCGCATGCGTCGCTTAACAAAAGCCCACCCCATGGGAGGTGCGTTTGCCTGAAGGCTCGCCAGTTCTGCTGCATATTCAGGAGGCACGGCATCAGGAATCGTTGAAAGAAGCTGCGCCACCTTCATCAACGGCCCTTTGAGTTCACCAAGGGATTCTGCGATAGAAGCTGCATTCTTCGCAGGGTCTTGATCCCAGCCAAATAGCTTACCAGCTGCAAGCTTGGCTGCAATGCCACTCATATTTCCACCAACCTTGGCATAGCGGCCAAGTCGGGCGGACATTCTGTTTGCTTCCCGGTCACGAGATGAAGGCATATGGGGTTCCTGCGGCTCACACTTCTATTGCAATATATAGTGCACTGCAAAACCTAGCAGAAAACGCAGAGAACCCAAGGGCACTTTTAGAGATTACCTAATCACATCTTTGCTCAGGCTTGCTCAACACTCTCCACAAACTCCAGCTCAAGCCTGCACTCAACAGCGTTACCATGAGAAGTAACAAACTCCCCCCGACCAGAAACGCCTTCAAATTCCCCAGTCCCGGAACCGGGCACCACAGTCATCGAAGAGCGAACAGTCTGTGCATCAAACACCCCGTTCTCCTCAACGAAGAACGTGCCCTCACGCGAACTGTATCGACCTGAGACCTGTGTGTACCCCGAGCATTTGCCTTCTTTTTCAGCTACATAGGCCAGAAGGTAAAACATGTTCACCTGCCCAACAATTTCTCCGCTGACAGGTCCATGAGCACGAACCGACGTGACCTTGCTCGTCTTGGAAAGTTCTTTTGTAGTCTCTTCCTTCCATTCTTCAACTTTGTAGGTGCATTTAATCTTTGCCATGTTCAGCTCCTTGCATTCAGAGCGGAATACCTACTGCATCAAAATCAGAAGGGCTTGTAAAAGCGCGACAGCTGCTATCTTTTACGCCTATGCCAAATCAGGATGACACCTCAAATCAAATCAGCGGACTGCTAAACCAGCAACGCAGTCTCCAGCACTTCAATCTGGACTGGCTCACCCCAGCTGAACCATTGCAAGATGCCATCGAATTCTATTGGCTGATCACATGGGACCTGCGAGATAAGCCTCCTTATAAGCAAGCTAATCTTCCCCACCCATCCCAACACATTGTCATCGACACCTTGCAGACCACAGGCGTATTTGGCACCAACACAGGCGTATTCCATTATTCCTTGCAGCAGAAAGGCCGCGTGTTTGGCGTGAAGTTTCGTCCAGGAGCTTTCGCAGATTTTTTCAGATACAACCCCTCTTCGCTCCTCAACACCTACGAGAACATCGAGCCGTTTCTCAACATTTCCGAACAAAAACTAGTTTCACAGCTAAAATCAGCAGATGAGCCAGCCGCATTCGCTGTTCAGATGGACAACCTCCTGATTTCGCATAGGCATCCCCTGACATCTAAAGCGAAGGATGCCCGCGCACTCGTCGATACCATCGCGACAACTGACGAAATCAGCAATCTGAAAGATCTCTCCAGGATCTCAGGTTTCCAGCCAAGAACAATCCAACGCCTCTTCCAAAGCCACATCGGCGTTCATCCCAAATGGGTGATTGAACGTTACCGCATGCTGGCTGCAGTTGACGCTATCAACAACGGGCAAGACCTCAACCTAACAGACTTGGCCCACTCCCTCGGCTACTTCGACCAATCCCACTTCAGCAACGCCTTCAAGAAACTGACAGGCCACGCACCAAGCCATTACTTGCCAGAGTCTCTACCAGTTTAAACACGTTCTTCTGCAACCATATCAAGCGCTTGTGCGATAATTGATGCATGCGCTTTGATGCCTTTGTAGTCCAGCTGTTCTTCGGTCAGCCCAAGCAACTGTGTCTTTAAGCCTTGGGCCAGCTGACCACCATCCGGATGCTTTAGCAGGCTATGAATGGGATCGTGGTGAACCCTGATGGTAAAGAGGATGTCGCCACTGTCCGGCAGGCGTCTCAATGTCTGCTTCTCGACGCGCACATAGAGTTGTTCAAATGCCAGATCAGGCTTACAGAGAACTTCATCGCACAAACCTGAAACCGGATGGTGTAGCTCCGCGTCCGTATACAGAGACCAGTTCAGTCGCCAAACTGGCTTATCCGTCTCCAACCGTTCAAAGATCCGCTGAACCATGAGCCCCATGCGGTGCCCATTGAAATCCGGTACCCCTTCATGGATCGCACTCATAGAGCCGCCAAACTTTTCCACCAATGACCAACTGGAAGGAAAACACAGGCTCGCGGCGACAAGCCTATACTCGTCATCGCCTCTACGCATCAGCACCAGATCTTCCTGCACAAGGCGAGAAATCGCGAGTAATGGCGCCTCGGAACAGGACGATAGATCAACGCACTTCCCTGTATTCTTCACGATAAGAGAGTGATCGGAGTGAAGCTCATAAATGTTGGGGAACTGGGCAGGCAGATGAGCAACAAGGAGGTCTGCCACTTCGCGCTGTGCTGCCTCTGTATCCGCCTCTGCAGCAAACACGAAGGCTTTAGGGTCAGCGATTAGCCGCTCTTTTTCATCAAGGTGCGCAGCTAAAAACTCATCAGGCTCAATCCACTCTCTCAAATCAAGAGGCTCGAGCCCAACGGTAAACGGCCTTTTAGAGCCGTCATAAGGTGTGTGAGCAAATCGCGACATAAAACACCCTCCCCACACAAAACATGCACCGGAAGGAGGGCGTTCATCAACCTATACGAGTTACCCGAGCTCTTTCATGAAATGAGCAAACGAAATGATGCCTTCTGGCCACGGCCCCTGACCGCTCTCAGAATTGATATGGCCACTTTCACCAGCATCCTGCAAACGCGCATTCCAGAGCTTGGCAAGCTGCTCAGCACGTTCATAAGTGCAGTACGGATCATTGCGGCTCGCCACAACCTTGGCATGGAACGGCAGCGGAGAGGTTGGAAACGGGCCAAAGCTATGCAACTCAGCCGGTACGCATGAGCTGTCATCAACATCTGCAGGCGCAACCAGATAAGCACCCTTCACCCAATTCTTGATGCGAGGCGCAGCATGAACCACTGCAGCAACACCAGCGGAGTGCGCAACAAGCACCACTGGGCGCGTAGCTTCCTCGACCGCTTTCACAACGGCATTCACCCATTCCTCAAGGTCTGGCTTGCTCCAACTGCTCTGCTCAACGCGCCGACCAGTGGAGAATTTGGTTTCCCAACGGCTTTGCCAGTGGTTTGCGTCGGAGCCATGCAGGCCGGGGACAATGAGAATGTCCGCCTCAGAAATCTTCATAAGGTTCCTCAATACGTGGTCGTGCTAAAAAGTCTGGCAGCTTAATAGGACGAAAATACCCAGTTTTCAAAGCGCCAGCCCAATCTCCACGTTGATTACGCGCAGCTTTTCTACTGGCATGGTCCCAATCGTAGTTCACCATCCGCTCCTCAAAGGACCACCGCGTTCCAACACGGGTCACAATCATGTACCGCGCATGGGGGCTTCCAACTTCCATGGTATGTGCATGAGGCTTGTCATCATCATAGGCTGGCAATCCAACACTGCCTGCGTTCATCACGATTTGTCCGGTCGTTTCCAACCAGATGACCCGAGGGATATGGGAGTGCCCACAAACAACCAGCGGTGAGGTTACATTTCCAACATGCTCTAACACATATTCCGGCGATGCAATTTTGGTGTGATCCCCACAAAGTTCTTCAGTCAGATAAACATTATCAGCTGAGGGCGTCCCATGGCACAGGAACACATTCTCGACATGCTCCATTTGCGTTGGCAGTTGTTTCAGCCACGCTTTGGATTCGTCAGAAAGCAGCGAATAAGCATGTGCATCACTTAGCCCCATTTGGGATTGGACATGGTCCACCAAATGCCGGTCATGATTGCCGCGCACAGTCAGCCAGTTTTCCGCAATGAGGTACTGAGCCGTTTCCTCTGGCCACAACGGCCCCGAAACACAATCACCCAGATTAAACACCAGATCCGGAGACTTCCGCTTTATGTCGCGATGAACAGCTTCCAAAGCAGGCAGGTTACCGTGAATGTCTGAGATAACCGCAATTCTCATAGTCATGACTCCTGATCGGCATTAGTCCCATTAAAAACTAAGAAGGACTATGTTGTCAGCGAGGTTCGCCCAGCAGTGTCAAAACATTGCCAAACGGATCATGAAAATGTGCAAGAACTCCGCCCCAAACCTGCTTTTCAGGCGGACTGGTAAAGGCAACGCCTTTTTCACAAAGGCGCTCATAAGTATCGACAATGTCATCAACCTGAAGAGATGCACCGAGAAAACGACCAATGTATTCTTGGTCTTCCTCGTTATGCGCTTGCTCGATAATGAGCTCTGCATTGTCGAGCTTGGCACCGAATGCGCCAAGCTCTGGCATATCCCAGTTAAGAGGAAGGCCGAGCGTTTCGGCATAAAACTCCCTGGCCTTTTCGATATCACTCACGAAAATCCGCAGACCATAAAGCTTCATCTTCCCCTCCACTGGTGTGCACGGGCGACTTAGGCTTCGCCAAAGACCCGCTTGAAGATCACATCGACATTCTTGGTGTGGTAACCAAGGTCAAAGCGTTCACGAATTTGTTCTTCAGAAAGATGCTTGCGAACGTCTTCATCCGCCAGCAATTCAGTCAGGAAGTCCACCTTAGCATCGCCAGAAACCTGGTAGCTGTCCCAGACCTTCATCGCATTGCGCTGAACAAGACGATAGCTGTCTTCACGAGACGCACCAGCCTGTGTCAGTGCCAGCAAAATGCGCTGCGAGTGCACCAAACCACCAAGGCGATCCATGTTACCCATCATGCGTTCTGGGTAAACCATCAGATTTTCCATAACGTTTGTCAGGCGCGCCAAAGCAAAGTCCAGCGTTACAGTCGCATCAGGACCGATCATACGCTCAACGGAAGAGTGCGAAATATCGCGCTCATGCCATAGTGCAACGTTCTCCATCGCAGGCAATGCGTAAGAGCGAACCATACGAGCAAGACCAGTCAGGTTCTCGGTCAGCACTGGGTTCCGCTTATGCGGCATCGCAGAAGAACCTTTCTGGCCTTTGGAGAAGAACTCCTCAACTTCCAGAACTTCTGTGCGCTGCAAATGACGAACTTCAGTCGCCAGACGCTCAACGGAAGACGCAATCACACCCAGAACTGCGAAGAACATGGCATGACGGTCACGAGGAACAACCTGCGTAGACACCGGCTCAGCACCAAGGCCCAGCTTCTCAGCAACGTGCTCTTCAACACGCGGGTCAATGTTTGCAAATGTGCCAACTGCACCGGAAATAGCGCAGGTCGCGATCTCTTCACGAGCCAGTTCAAGACGCTTCTTACAACGGTCAAACTCAGCATACGCCTGTGCCATTTTCAGACCAAAGGTCACTGGCTCAGCATGAATACCGTGGGAACGACCGATGGTCACGGTGTCTTTGTGCTCATAAGCACGGCGCTTCAAAGCAGCCAGCAGCTTTTCCATGTCGGCCAGCAGAAGGTCTGCAGCGCGAACCAGCTGAACGTTGAAGCAAGTGTCCAGAACGTCAGAAGAGGTCATGCCCTGGTGCACAAAGCGTGCTTCCGGACCAACGATTTCAGCAAGATGCGTCAGGAACGCAATCACATCATGCTTGGTTTCACGCTCGATCTCATCAATCCGCGCAATGTCGAAGGTAGCTGGACCACCTTTCTCCCAAATCTTCTCAGCAGATTCTTTTGGGATCACACCCAGCTCTGCCAGAGCATCACAAGCATGAGCTTCAATCTCAAACCAGATGCGGAATTTCGTTTCAGGAGACCAAATAGCGACCATGTCAGGACGCGAATAGCGCGGGATCATGCCAGTCCTCGTATGCGTTACAATTCTGTCGCAGGATGTAGCAGGACAGGCTCTCTAGAACAATGCCAGAAAGCTCCGGCAATGCCGAAAAAACGCGTTTTTTAGAGAATTCAACGTTGCTATGCGCACTATGAATATTTCTTCATCACCCGAAAAAAGAACCTGCAATTTTCAGTCAACTTGTCTGCAACGAAACACAATCAAATCCAGAATGGAAATCCCTCTTGGGTGGCATCTGTTGCATACTAATTTATGACCAACTTGAGCTCTGCAAAACTTTCCTTATGCTGAGCATCTAAGACGTTTCAAAGTGGTTCTTGAGGGGGAAGTCACATGCAGCTGGGTGCATTTTCAATCAGCCTGACGGTTAAGGACATCAAAGCATCAATCTCGTTCTATCAAAAGCTCGGCTTCGCATGCGATCCCGGTTGTGATGGTACAGATGGCTGGGCGATCATGAAAAATGGCGAGACAATCATCGGGCTGTTTCAGGGAATGTTTGAAAAGAACATGCTCACCTTCAATCCAGGATGGGATCAGGAAGCACAAGCCCTCGATAAATTCCTCGATGTGAGGGAACTCCAAAAGCGCTTGAAAGCTGATGGCATTGAAGTTCACGGACAAGAAGCAGACGAGACCACATCTGGTCCGGCAAGCTTCACTGTGATTGATCCGGACGGGAACCCTATCCTGATAGACCAACACCGCTAGTGGGCAAAGGGTCAGCAGCAAACAAGAGAGCCAGCAAAGTCATATTATAACTCCGACAAACGTTGAGCTTCAGTAAGCTACTCAGTTCCCTCTACACTCCTCTCAATAATCCAGTGAGGTTTGTGAGTGACTGTGCCTTCAAGTGAATTAGCCAATACCAGAGCTTGTTACCTGGAGTCCGACACCCCGGACAGGCAAGCGCATTTCATTGAAAGTAGAATTTTCCTCCGCGACAATGGAACTCTCTCTGCCCAAAGCAAGGGCAATTTCGCCTCTCCTTATGCTTCGCTGTGGTTCGAACATAACGCATTAAGACTTGGCATAATCGCCACCTGACATATTCAGATAGACATTTTCGGAGATAAAATGAGTGAGTTTACGCCTCGGTTTGCAGGCTATGAGAAGAAAGTAAGGGACAGCTTTGCCCGCCAGCCAGCCATGGCCTCATTGGGTATTGAAATCGCCAGAGTAGAACCCGGCATCGTCGAGCTGACCATGCCGTACAACAAAGATTTTACCCAGCAACACGGCTTCCTCCATGCTGGCATCGTCACCACAGCCCTCGACAGCGCAGCCGGATACGCAGCTTTCTCTCTGATGGATGAAGATGCTGCTGTACTTACTATCGAACTCAAAACCAATCTGATGAACCCTGCTGCAGGTGAGTATTTTGTATTCCGCGCAAAGGTCGAGAAACCAGGCCGCACAATCACCTTCGTCAACGCCACCGCCTACGCAATCAAGGACGGCACTGAAAAGAAGGTCGCCACGCTATCGGGCACTATGATGTCCATCCGCGGCAGAGCCGACGTTCAACAGTAGAGAGTTACCGAACCAATCTAAGGCTATTCATCTCGCTTGGGCTTAGCGACTAGATGGAAAGCCATAGATGCAACTTTAAAGATTAATATACAGACTACCACGATTGCCATGTAGCCAACTGTGGTAGATACCTCCACCCACAGCGCGATAGCCGAGCCACCAAAAAAGCCAGCAACTCCGGCTCCTCCCCATTTGTTAATCATCTCAGGCACTGAGCTTCACTCCAAATACTGTAAGCACGCCACTACCAAATGCATCTGCAAAAAATGCAATTTCCCGCTTAAGCACTTCGATATCTATAGTCCGATCTTTCCAGAGTTTTGGATTCT
This sequence comes from Pseudovibrio sp. Ad5, assembly GCF_001623095.1. Taxonomy (NCBI): domain Bacteria; kingdom Pseudomonadati; phylum Pseudomonadota; class Alphaproteobacteria; order Hyphomicrobiales; family Stappiaceae; genus Pseudovibrio; species Pseudovibrio sp. Ad5. Next base: position 40,061 of record NZ_LMCH01000005.1, read on the forward strand.
GTTCAATTCTTCTCTTCCATGCTCTCATCATCCGGTTGGCATGATCTGGCAACGTGGCACGAGAAAAATCGAGTACAAATCCCAAACGCGAGGATCCTGAATGCATAATCGATGAAAAAGCGATCAAATACGGCCCCTTACCGAAACCAAAATCTTCATTTCCAGATTGCTGGCGAACTAAATTTATGACTTCTTGAGCAACAGATAAATCGTAATGTTCAACAGCCAATTCACATAATTTTGGAGAGTAACGCGCATGATTTAGTCGTGCTGCGTCGGCTTTCGAATCTACTGGCCACCTCAACACGATTTCACTTCCCGAGGTATTAGGCCTCGAGGGGACAAGCGCAGCGAGAAAAGCTTCGCAAAACATGAGGTGACGAGAGAGAGCGGCATTTGTATATTTTTGAGGAAAAATCACAAACCCGTAACCAGGCCAGTTTTTGTCAAACGCATTTTCTGGTGCCGTGAACTCTCGTGTTTTATGGATTGCTTGATCAAAGTTCGCGCAACCGAAAAGAAGCATCAGCAATGAAAAGACAGGAAGAAATCTCATAATCAACAACCACAACTTCATTAGTAACTTAACGTAATCTAACCAAACTTTAGTATTCCGTAAACACAACAAAAAAGGCGAGAGCCAAAGCCCCCGCCTCCTAATTCAAACTAGATAGACCTTACGCCTTATCCATCTCTTCCAGTTCATCAATGAACCGCTCAATCACAGCCAGACCTTTCTGCCAGAAGGCAGGGTCGGTTGCGTCCAGACCGAAAGGCGCCAGCAGTTCGCTGTGGTGCTTGGTGCCGCCCGCTTTCAGCAGATCAAAATACTTCTGCTGGAAGCCATCCTCGGCTTCTTCGTAAACCGCATAGAGCGAGTTCACTAGGCAATCACCGAAGGCATAAGCGTAAACGTAGAACGGCGAATGGATGAAATGCGGAATGTAAGTCCAGAAGTTCTCATAGCCACCTTCCAGATCAATTGCTTCACCGAGGCTTTCTTCCTGAACACCCATCCAGATCGCAGAGATCTGCTCAGCGGTCAGCTCGCCTTCCTTACGCAGTTCATGCAACTGACGCTCAAAGGTATAGAACGCAATCTGGCGCACAACCGTGTTCAGCATGTCTTCCACTTTGGCAGCCAGCATGATCTGACGCTTTTCAGGTGTCTCTGCCTTCGCGAGCAGATCCTTGAAGGTCAGCATCTCACCAAACACTGAAGCGGTCTCAGCCAGTGTCAGCGGGGTCGGTGCCATCAGCGCACCATTTGGCGCTGCAAGAACCTGATGAACACCATGTCCAAGTTCATGCGCCAGTGTCATCACATCGCGAATTTTGCCTTGATAGTTGATCAGCACAAACGGGTGTGCGCTTGGCACGGTCGGATGAGAAAACGCACCAGGTGACTTACCCGGACGGGATGCAGCATCAATCCAGTTTTTATTGAAGAACTGCCCTGCAATTTCAGAAAGCTCCGGCGAGAATTTCGCATAAGCGTCCAGAACCGTGCTTTTTGCTTCATCCCATGGAATATCGCGCGTATCAGCTTGCGGCAACGGGGCGTTACGATCCCAGAAGTTCATTTTCTCAACGCCAAGCCACTTGGCTTTCATCGCATAATAACGGTGCGACAAACGCGGATAAGCAGCACGGACTGCATCAACCAGCGCATCAACAACTTCACGCTCAACACGGTTGGCAAGGTGGCGGCTGTCAGCAATATCATCAAAGTTATGCCAGCGGTCGTAAGTATCTTTATCTTTCGCCAGCGTGTTCATGATCAGCGTAAAGATGCTCAGATTTTTGCCGAACGTTTTCGCAAGCGCTTCAGCAGCCTTCTTGCGCATGTCCCCGTCAGGTCCTTGCAGCAAGTTCAAGGTCTGCTCAATGGAAAGCTCCTCACCATCAATCTCATAACGAGAACCAGAAATTGTCTCATCAAACAACCGGTTCCAGGCGGCAGCACCGGTCACGTGCTTCTCATGAAACAGCTGCTCAATTTCCTCACTGCGTTCATGCGGGCGTTCTTTGCGCAGGTCTTCCAACCAGGGGCGATAATACGCCAGTTTTTCAGAGTTCAGCGCTTTTTCCAGAACCTCGTCTTCAATCTTGTTCATCTCAAGCGAGAAGAACAGCATGTGAAGGCTCGCAGTCGTCAGCTTTTCCTGCACATCGCCATAAAATTTCTGACGAGCTGGATCTGTTGTGATGCTGGTGTAAGCCAGACCGGCAAAAGAGCCGATACGCCCCATCAGATCTTCAAGTTCCTCATAACGACGCACAACTTCGGCGAGCTCATCGCCAGAACGTGTTGCAATTTCAGCAAGCTTGCCTTTGCAGTCTGCTTCAAACTGCTCTGCCAGTTCTTTCGCACGCGCCATATCCTGATCAATCGCAGGATCATCAATAGAGCTGTAAAAAACTGAAAGGTCCCACTCCGGCAGTTCACCAAGGGCAGAGCCTGCCGTGGCTGCATCAGCGCTTTGATAGGTGATGGAAAATGGAGTGACGTGCTTGAGTGTCATATGAGCGTCCGATTATGGGATGGCATTGCGCCAGAAAAGAAACCTGAGGTCTGCAAAACAAGTTCTGCAGTACACTGTTTTAATATGCGTCCAATCCTTACACATGCAATGGCGTCTTTTAACAAGATCCCCAAAATGAAGTGGGCAATTTGTTTACCAAATTAGGTGCAGGATGACCTGAATTGGCACACTATGCATTACTGCCCAATCGATTTGAAGGGATTTCCCATGGCACAGCGCATTTTGATCGTAGATGACGATCCGGTCCAACGACGCTTGCTGGAAGAAGCCGTAAAGCGGTTTGGGTACCGTTCTAAAAGCTGTGTCGATGGTCGCGAAGCGCTGGAAATCCTTACAGGAAGCGCACAATCAGAAATCGATCTGGTTATCCTTGATCTGATGATGCCAGAAGTTGATGGCTTTCAAGTCCTGAAAGAAACCCGCGACGCAAAGAATGCAGTCCCTGTCATTGTTCAAACAGCCAACGGCAGCATTGAAACTGTCATCGAAGCTATGCGCGCTGGTGCACAGGATTTCGTTGTAAAACCAAGCCGTCCTGAGCGCTTGCAGGTCTCCATCACCAACCTTCTCAAAGTTGCGACGCTGGAAGGTGAACTCACCCGCATCCGCAAACACACAGAGGGCACCCTCACCTTTGATAATATCGTCACGCGGTCTGAGCCGATGGATCGTGTCCTGCGACTGGGCGAAAGAGCTGCCTCCTCCAACATTCCAATCCTCATCGAAGGTGAGTCTGGTGTTGGTAAAGAGCTGATTGCGCGCGCTATTCAAGGTTCCAGCGAGCGTCGGTCCAAGCCGTTTGTCACCGTAAACTGCGGCGCTATTCCAGACCACCTGGTGGAATCCATTCTCTTCGGTCACGAGAAAGGTGCATTCACCGGCGCTGTTGATAAACACATGGGCAAGTTTCAGGAAGCCAGCGGCGGGACCCTCTTCTTAGACGAAGTCGGCGAGCTCCCACTGGAAGTGCAGGTAAAACTCCTGCGCGCGCTGCAAGAAGGGGAAGTTGACCCAGTTGGCGCACGTAAGCCGATAAAAGTCGATTTCCGCCTGATCTCAGCAACAAACCGACGTCTGATCGATCAGGTGAAAGAAGGTAAGTTCCGGGAAGATCTGTATTATCGCCTCAACGTCTTCCCTATCTGGATCCCTCCCCTACGAGATCGTAGTGAGGATATCCCTGAGCTTACCCGTCATTTCCTGGCGCGTTTTGCTGCAGAAGAAAGCAAGCCTCAAGTCACGGGCATCACATCTAACACAGTCAATATGCTTAAGAGTTATGACTGGCCTGGCAACATTCGCCAACTTGAAAACGCAGTATTCCGCGCCGTTGTCCTGTGCGATGGTCCAAGCCTGACATGCGATGACTTCCCGCAAATAGCTCAAGCGACTGATACGCCAATGAGTTACGTGGCAGCACCGCCTGCCGGAAACAAAGAACCGCAAGCTGACGTCTATTCTTCATCCCTAAGTGTAGCGAGTAAATGGGAGGAACAGCAGGACGAACGATTTCTTCAGGTCGAGGCCGTTTCAGCCTTCGACGCGGAGCAACCTCCCTTTGGATATATGCGATCACTCGATGGCGAAGGCCACGTGCGTACGCTCATCAGTGTTGAAGAGGAAATGATCCGGACAGCGATCTCCCATTACGGAGGCCGCATGACCGAGGTTGCCAAGCGTTTGGGCATCGGGCGCTCTACGCTTTATCGCAAGCTGAAGGAATACGGTCTGGAAGAAACTCCGGAAAGCAAAACTGCGCACTAAAGCTCAGTTTGCAGGATGGTTGGAAGCGAATGGGTAAGCCTCGCACAAGCCACAGGCACGCGTGCATCTCAATAAATCGATAAAGCATAGCGACTAACAAAAAACCGTGGGTTTAAGTTCATATCACTGATCCTTGAATTTAAAACATCACGCTGTCGTGCTATCTCAAAACGCATTAGTGTATATGCGTAATAAATATAAGTTTGGGCAAAACAACACTCTTAATTTTTGAGGCATTCTTCTTGTGCCTATAAAGATCAAAGAGTTATCAGGTGGGTAGTCATAAATGTTTGGTAGAACGAGCACATCAGCATTGCTCGCAGGGGCAGTTATTGCGCTTTCGTCAACTATGTATTCTGCGCAAGCCGCAATTCCTGACAATTTTGACGAGCAGCTCGAGCAAGTAAACCTCGCTAAGTCAAATCCTGTTGCGCAGGAAATTCAGCAGGCGCTTAGCAAAAAACACCGCCGCCAGAACTTCCATGCAAAACGCGAAGCAGCAGCTGCAAAACTGTTCTACGAAAACAGAAGCTTCCAGCCCGCCTGGATCCTGAAAGGCAAGCTCTCCACCAGCGCTTTGTCCGTTATGGAAACTCTGCAATCAGCCGATAAAGAAGGCCTGCACGCCGCCGACTACCCGGTGCCAGCAGCAGGCTTCAATGCAGATGGCAAAGCAACCCCAGAGCAAATCGCGGAAGCAGAACTTGAGCTGACCCATTCGATCCTCAAATACGCAGAGGATGCTCAGGCAGGCCGCGTCAGCCCCTATGCGATTTCCGAGGACATTACCCTTCGTCCGGAAAGACCAGACCCGATTGAAGCGCTGACATCCATAGCGCACTCGGTTGCTCCGGCAAAAACTCTTGCGGCCTTCAACCCTCCGCATCCAGAATACAAAGCGCTGAAAAAGCAGCTAGCCGAACTAAGAGAACACACTGAAAATGGCAGCCTTGAAAAGCAAGTTGTCATTCCAGCCGGCAAAGTCCTGAAAGTTGGAGTAAAAAGCTCCCGCGTTGCCGTTCTTCGCGAACGCCTGAGCGTTCCGACTGTTGAATCTCAAATGAACGTCTATACGCAGGATCTGGCTTATGCCGTTGAAGCCTTCCAGGCTGCAAACGGCTTGCATCCAGATGGCGCGGTTGGCCCACGCACACTGCTTGCCCTCAATGGGCGCGTTAGCGGTGACCCAATCAATGACGTTATTGCAAACATGGAACGCTGGCGCTGGATGCCGCGCGAGCTGGGCGAAACCCATCTGCGCGTGAATATTCCAGAGTTCATGGTTCGTTTGAACATGGATGGCTTTGTTCTTTATGAAACCCGCGTCGTTGTTGGAAAACGCTCCAACAAAACACCGGTCTTTTCAGACAAGATGCAACATGTGATCGTAAATCCATACTGGAACGTCCCATATTCCATCGCTTCAAAAGAACTTTTGCCGGAACTGCGCGCAAGCAACCCACAAAGCTACCTGCAAAAGGGCAACTACGAGATCGTGTATGGCGGCAAGATCGTTGATCCTCGCCGTGTGAACTGGGATGCCGTGACCTTCAAGCAGATCCGCATCCGTCAGCGTCCGGGACGCGGCAACGCGCTTGGCAAAATCAAGTTCATGTTCCCAAACAAACACAACGTGTACTTGCACGACACGCCGTCCAAATCGCTGTTCAACCGGTCTGAGCGCGCCTTCTCACACGGCTGTGTTCGCGTGCAGAACCCGTTTGAGTTTGCTGACGCCTTGATGGCCACGCAAAACACGATGACGGGTAATTACATCCGCTCACTTGTCGGCAAGAAGCAGACCCAGGTGAATTTGCAAAGGGATATCCCGGTGCATATCTCCTACTTCACCGCATTTGTGGATGAAGCTGGAAAGCTGCAAAGACGTCCGGATATCTACGGACATGACCAGGCGACGATCGACGCTCTGAATCTTTAAAATTGTCACTATCCACATGTATCCACAGTAATATGACGACTTATGCGTGCGGATTCGCGCGCATTTGTCGCATGTAAATAGCGGTTTCTGGCAAAAAACTTGGATTGTTGCCGTGAAGTCACTAGTTCGCGTTAATTGTAACTAAAGTAAAGGCTCATTAACCTTGTCCGCACTAGATAAAGAGGTGGGGCTCTGGGGTAAGGTTTTAGCCGATAACGCGAAAGCGAGATTCAATTGCGTGACATGATTGCATTCGGGCGCTCGGACTTTGGTAAACGTCTGCCTGGCATTTCAATGCTGGTCGCAGCGGTTCTTTGTGCGCTCTTCCTCACCTCAATTGCTTCGGCCAGTGCGAGCACACGCACGCTCAAGCTGTACTTCACCCACACGAAAGAGCGGGCAGAAATTACCTTCAAGCGGAATGGCCGCTATGACAAAGAAGGCCTTCGCAAGCTCAACAATTTCCTTCGGGATTGGCGCCAAAAAGAGCCAACGAAAATGGATCCTGAACTGTTTGACCTCATCTGGGAAGTTTACCAGAAAGCAGGCACAAGCAAGTACATCCATGTTGTCTCGGCTTATCGGTCGCCTAAAACCAACAACATGCTCCGTAAGCGCTCCAGCGGTGTGGCTAAAAACAGCCAGCACACCAGAGGCCGCGCAATGGACTTCTTCATTCCCGGTGTAAGCACAGCCAAACTACGTGCACTTGGTTTGCGCCAGCATGTTGGCGGCGTTGGCTACTACCCGCGCTCAAACACGCCGTTTGTTCACATGGACACCGGCTCTGTGCGCCATTGGCCACGCATGAGTCGCTCTCAACTGGCAAGGGTATTTCCAAAAGGTGACACCATTCACGTCCCTTCCGATGGAAAACCAATGGCGCGTTACAAGCAGACACTTGCTGCTGTAAAACGGAAAGATTCAGGCCGCTCAACCAGCGTTGCCAGTCGTTCTACTTCATCATCTAAAGCAAGTGCCCGGGCAAGCTCGTCTAACAGTGGTGGAAGCTTCTTCTCCCGCCTGTTCAGCAATTCAGGTAGCAACGAAGGAAGTAAACCGGCACCAACTCCGGCAACAAAAGCACCAAAAGTGCGTGAGCCAGATCCAAGCCGCCGGGTAGAAACCGAGTTCAACGCTATTCCGCAGCCTAAAGTGGCGTTGCTGGCAACTCAGCCAGCAGCAAGCCCGGTTCCAGAAGCAGCTTCTCCTGCCGTTTTGGCTTCAGCAACACCATATGCAAAGCCACAGGATGAGAGTGAGGTTACGCCTGCACCAACGGAGCAGAATCTCAATCTGTTTGCCTCCGCTCGTCCGCGCATAAAACCGCAACAAATTCTTCAGGTCGCCGCTTTGCCGGCGGCCACCCCTGCAGCTCAAAAGCGGGCTCAAGTCATTCCACCAAAAGTGGAAACTCCGAAGGATGGCATTGCAGCGATCATTGCAGCAACTGGCGAGCAAACACCTGACAGCCTACGTCCTCTTGTAGGCGCACAGCTTGCCTACGCCTCTCCTGCCGCGACTGCAGATCTACCAAAGAGCAAGTTCAACAAAAAAACTGCGCTCTCCGCACAGGCACTCTTCGCAGAGCAGCGTCTGCCAGATTTGATGCCGAAATCACAACCAGCTCAACAGACTGTAGTGACAAAGGCCCCCGTCTACGGATCTCCGTTGGTAGGTTTCCATTCAGCTCCAGAGCCAAACGCAGTGCTGATGCTTGATCCAACATGGACAGCAAGAAACCGCCGGACCATCACCATGCAACACCCGGACCAGAATCAACTGGCAGTTCTGATGAGCCCTGTAACAACGGTTTTAAAGGACGCTCTGACCCAAACGCCATATCGCTCAATTCGCAAACGGATCAACCGCGGATCAGCAATCGCATGGCTGGACTCAATCTACACAGGCGAGATGAAAGTCTCCTCCAGATAGGCATCACGTTGTAATGAATGCTCCTCAGCACGGCATCTAAATGCCGTGAAAGCATTCCCCTGCCCTCAGCTAGCCCAGCCTATATCAACAAAGCCAATCAGCACTGCTCGCTCGGGCACCTCTCACCACTCCAAAACCACGAAAAAAGGCCCCTCACCGCAGTAAGGAGCCTCTTTCAGAATTCGTGCTAAGAAGCAGCTCGTGCATACACACGCGCTGCTCTCACCAGTTGGAGCGCTTATGCGTCTTCCATTACTGGGCCAGCCATGCCGAGCGCATGCAGGTAAAGATCGAGGATTGCCTCTTCTTCTTCACGCTCATGCGGCTTACGCTTACGCAAAGAAACGATTTTGCGCATCACCTTCACGTCAAAGCCGTTACCCTTAGATTCCGCGTAAACATCCTTGATGTCATCCGCGATAACTTTTTTCTCTTCTTCAAGACGTTCAATACGTTCAATAAATGCGCGCAGCTGATCTGCTGCTACACCACCGGCATCTGACATATGAAATCCACCTTACGTTCGTGCGAAACACCATTAACCTTGTTGTCTTGCTGCCAGAACTGAGCACACGGGTCAACCGCTCACGACCTCTTTTCAGCAACCTTTACAGGTTCTGGGGGATGAACTGAATTTCAATGGGAATATAAAACAGTTGCCTCAATTGCCGCACAATCTATTGGCACTCACCTGACGGAAATTCACCTTAGCATTGTGGCCTGTTTTCTCTATCTGACATTCATTGTCAGGTAGCCCCTACAGGTTGTCATAAAAATAAGTGCCGCTACGTACGCATTGATACCGCAGCCAAAACATACTCACAATTGTCCAAAGATAAATCTGCGCGACAAATGCGCCCTCTAAATATATCAGCGAACCAGCCTGCTAACTAAAAGTCTTCACTCGGAAATTTAAGATAACAAATTCGAGATTTCCATTCAGCGGAACATTTGCCTCAATCAAAACTCGACAAAGTGTCGCAGCATCAAGAAACAACTTTCGGCTCCGCTACGTAATACGAGTTTTGCTAATCTCCTGATGCTCATTATTGAGCGGTTCAAACCGGACAATTGTCCGAAATGATGTTTATCTCTTTGTCTTATCTTTCAAAAAATCACAGCCAAAAAAGGGAGGAACTGTGGGAGGTAACACTGTTTTTTGGCTTTTCGCTTGATTCCATGTAGAACTCAGGCCAATAAAGATATTCAGATTCCTAGAGGTAAGGTCCGACTTTTGGATCATATTTCAAATGTTGACGGGGGTCGTCCACACTCATCCAGAGTAAGGGTGGCGCAACCAAAGCATGACATGTCGGGTTTAAGCCAATTCATCATCCTGCCGTTTTTGCATGGTCAATGGTGAGCTGGGGCAACGTTCTTTACTCAGAACAACCTGTATTACCCTTTAGTCGTGCTCGAAATCACGTCGGCCATGGGCTGAACCACGTTGACAAGGGCATCAACTGAACGCATTAAACTGCCGTTTGTAGCTGTACATATGACTGTTATGAGAACATCCAGAAACGACTTCGCATCTGCTGTAATAAACCGTTTTCGGAAAAATTCACTGGCTCTTGCCTGTGTTGCTTTTGGAGTTCTGAGCTTTCAGCAGATCCCCTCTGCTAAAGCGGACTTTCGTGCATGCAATAAGACCGAAAGCACAGTTAACATCGCAATAGGCTACCGCGATGGCGCCGATTGGATCACCGAAGGATGGTGGACCATCGACAAAAACACCTGCGACACACTGGTGTCCGGGGACTTGGCGTCACGCTACTATTACTTGTACGCAGTACAAACGGATCAAAATGGCGAATGGGATGGCAAGGCGTATATGTGTGTACGTCAAAAAAAGTTCACCATTCGCGGTATAGAAGACTGTGTCGCTCGCGGTTATGAGCGAACAGGTTTCTTTGAAATAGATACAGGCGAGCAAAGCAGCTGGACGGTCCAGCTGACGGAGCCGGTAGAGCAAGGAACAGGTGGACGATGAAGCGTAATAGACGGGTCAAAATTCTAGCAACTCTCGGCCCGGCGTCTTCCGAAAAAGAAGCAATCAAAAAGCTATGGCTTGCAGGTGCAGATGTTTTCCGCATCAACATGAGCCATTCCTCCCACGAAGTTCTCAACAATTTGGTTGGTCGCATCCGCGAAGTAGAAGCAGAAGTAGGCCGTCCAATCGGCATTCTCGCTGACTTGCAGGGTCCTAAACTGCGCGTTGGCACTTTCGCAGATGACGCAAAGCCAGTTCTAGAAAATGGCGCAACCTTTGTTGTAGACGCAAACGACGCTCCAGGTGACGCATCCCGCGTATACCTCCCACACCCAGAAATTCTTGGCAGCCTCGAAGTTGGCCACCGCCTTCTTGTAGATGATGGCAAAGTTTGCCTGCGTGTAACTGAAGCGTCTCCACAGCGCTGCGTGACCACTGTTGAAGTGGGCGGTAAGATCTCCAACCGTAAAGGCGTTTCTGTTCCAGATACAGAGATCCCTGTTGGTGCATTGACCGAAAAAGACCGCGCAGATCTTCTTGCAGCTCTCGATGCAAAAGTTGACTGGGTCGCATTGTCCTTCGTACAGCGCCCAGAAGACCTCATCGAGGTTCGCAACACCACTCAGGGCCGCGTTGGCGTTCTGGCAAAAATCGAGAAGCCTCAGGCAATTGATCGTCTCTCTGAGATCATCGAGCTGTCCGATGCAATCATGGTTGCCCGTGGTGACCTTGGCGTTGAAATGCCACTTGAGCAGGTTCCTGGCCTTCAGAAGCGTATGATCCGCGCATGCCGCAAAGCTGGTAAGCCAGTAGTTGTTGCAACGCAGATGCTTGAAAGCATGATCACGTCTCCGGTGCCAACCCGCGCAGAAGTTTCTGACGTGGCAAATGCAGTGTTTGAAGGTGCGGACGCAGTGATGCTTTCCGCTGAATCAGCTGCAGGTGACTTCCCGACAGAAGCCGTTACAACCATGGACAAAATCGCCGTGGAAGTTGAGCAGGACGAGAACTACCGTTCCATCATCCACGCTCAACGTACAGAACCAGAAGCAACTGGCGCTGACGCAATCACTGCTGCAGCTCACCAGGTCGCTGAAACTCTGGATCTGGCAGCGATTATTTCCTACACCGCATCTGGTGGTACAGCACTGCGCGCATCCCGCGAGCGTCCTGCAACACCAATCATTGCGTTCTCTCCTGAAATCTCCACAGTTCGTCGTCTGACCATCGGTTGGGGTCTGCACTGTGTTGCTAATCAGGATGCTGCGACTGAGGAAGACCTCATCGACCGCGCATGCTGCCTTGCAAACACTGAAGGTTTTGCAAAGCCAGGTCAGCGCGTTTTGGTTTCCGCTGGTGTTCCATTCGGCACCCCGGGTTCCACAAACATGCTGCGTATCGCATTCGTGGGTTCCAAAGACGCTTAAGTCGTCAAAGAACACATCTTAAAGCAATAAAAAGCCCGTGATTTCGTATCACGGGCTTTTTTCTTTCAATCGATTAAATGAGCTTGCTCCAACGCAACGAACTTCACAAAATGTAGCCTTGCTTTAAAACGCCCATTTGAAGTCTGTGAGCCATTCACTCTCACTCCAAAGACGACGAGCAACCTCTGGGTTCAGCGCATGGCTAGCGATCTGCACTTTTCCAACCGGTCCAACAGTCTCCATGCGCTTTGTTGGGCCATAGTAGCCATTCGGCTCAACTTCCACTCCAGCCGCAGCAAGCACCGTTGGCAGCGCACCTCGCTCAGCAGACTGCGCGAACATACTATTCATCCACTTATACGCCATGCTCATCCAACCTGTCGGACCTGTACTCTGCAAATTAGTGGCTGAATAACCTGGATGCCCCATAGCTACAAATGAAGCACTCCCCGCATCCGACAAGCGCCGCTGAAGCTCCAGCCCAAACATCAAAGTGGCCAGCTTACTTTGCGAGTAGGCTTTCATAGGCGCATAATTTTCACGCATCATCAGGTCGTTAAAGTTGATCTTCCCCATTTGTGCACAAGGCTGGCAACGACAACAAATCTACCCTTTGCAGCTTCAACATTAGGTTTGAGCAAGCCTGACCATAGAAAGTGCCCCAGATGATTGGTCGCAAACTGCAACTCATACCCATCAACACTTTTCAACTCCGGTGTCTGCATAATACCCGCGTTATTGATGAGAGCATCAATCTTGGTGTATCGTGAAGCGACGATTTCCGCTGCATGGCGAACAGACGAGAGATCGCTTAAGTCCAGCTGGACCAGATCTACTCTTCCTTTCGCCTGAGTTCGCAACGCTTGCTGGGCAGCTGAACCTTTTTCAGCATTCCGGCAGGCAATAACAACGTCACCACCCGCTTTCGCAAGCATCCTTGCCGCTTCAAGGCCAATACCGGAGTTACCGCCTGTTATGATATAAGTTTTACCCTCAAGAGAAGGCAGTTTATCCGCAGTCCAGTTGGATACTGCGCTGCTCTTGTTCACTGTGCTCATTAAATTCTCCAATGCGCGGTACCTGTTCGTGCCGCATAATAAAGTTGACAATAATTACTGAAATTGTCAACTGGGTAAACATGAAAACAAACTTTGATAAAAAGAAGGCATTGGGCGTTTTTGCTCAATATGGCTTCCGAAAGACCTCAGTCGGTGACGTAGCAAGCGCGGTCGGCCTCTCACGCCAATCGCTCTACAAAAAGTTTGGAAGTAAGGAAGAGTTGTTCCAGACCATAATCGAGGAGTATTCTGAAGAGGTTGGGCTCCAGGCACTGGATATTCTTGAAGAAAAGACCAATGACTCCAAATCTCGCATCCTACGCGCTTTGGACACGATCATAGGTCAGCATGTCGATCTGATGAGAAACTCTGTCCATGGCGCTGAGCTGGTTCAGATGGGTGAGCAAGTCATGTCTGTCGTTGGTAAAGGCATCATGCCTCGGGTCATGCTCAAAATTGCGGATGTGATCCTGGAGACACATGAGAACAGAAGCAAAGAGCAAGCAGAAGACGACGCATTCATCCTCTACACCCTCGCCAAGGGGCTCTCTCTAACGGTCTCAAACTACGCAGAATATAAATCAGGCATCACCAGAGCTGTAAACCGCCTGCTAGACTAAGAACCAGTAGTCTTTGAGAGCTTAGTGATACTGCCCCCACAGCTCCTCACGTAAGCTTTTAACAGCGTCCTGAGCATTCTCCAGCAACGGATAGATGCTCAGCACATGCTGAAACACTTCAAGTGCCTTATCGTTCTTTCCAGTTTTCCGAAGGATCATGGCAAAACCTGAGAGCGCAGGATAATGGCGCGGCTCGATCCGAAGCACTTGCTCAATATCAGCAAGTGAACGCCCCAGATCCTCTTTCAAGAAATATACGGTCGCCCGGCGGTTCCACCCTTCCACATACCCGGGATCTAAACGAACAACCGCATCCAGCAAGTCAAGCGCTAAACCGTATTCTTTCCCTTCAATGGCTTTAGCAGAACGCATCATGAGCAGATCAAGCGTATGACTCCCAGACTGCATGAAGAGGCTGTGTATGCGCCGTGAGATTGATTGCGCATTACCCAATGTATCCGCATCCCTCAGCTCAAGGAACAAGGCATCCAGAAGCTGCCCACGCGTGTAGTGAGCGGGTACACCATGCCCAGGCGCAGACCGCCCTATCTGAGCAGGACCGCCAGCAGGACCATTAAGAGCAGCCTCAGGGCCGGTATTGAGCTTAGAATGCCCCTTTAGCCCACGAGTGACCTGAGCCTCTACGGGACCCACAACAGCCACAACACGCTCAGAAGCACCTAAACGCTCCACTCCCACCACAAGCAGCAGGAAACACGCAAGCGCGACAGCACCACAAGCGCCAACACAACGCCTCAACCTGTCAGATTGTCGAGAAAAAGAACCCCCTACCGAGAAACCGGAGAGCTGAAGTTGTAGAAACGTCGATGCCCCTGTGACGGAGCTGTTTGGGCGAGCAAACAAAAAAAACCGCATGGCAAAAGCATCTCACTTTTGCCATGCGGCTCGCAACTCTTAGAACCAAGGGTTTTTCGCGCTGTTTTAGTTTAAATCAGCGCAGAAAACTTAACCCTGACGTGCTTTAAAGCGTGGGTTCTTTTTGTTGATGATGTAAACACGACCCTTGCGGCGTACCATCTGGTTATCACGATGGCGGCCCATGAGTGCCTTAAGAGAATTCTTAATCTTCATTATCCTACCCCCGGTTAGGGTCAATTTTATAGGGATCCTGAAGTACCACGATCCGCCAGTGAAAAGAGGCGCTAAGCGCCTCATTAGTACAACCTCTGATCTCGCCGCGCTGCATTCTTACGAAGCGGCGCAGGACTAAGATCGAGGTCCGCTCCGCCGGATATACATCAAGGATGTTAACCGACGAAAAATGGTGGGCGTGACAAGGATCGAACTTGTGACCCCTACGATGTCAACGTAGTGCTCTCCCGCTGAGCTACACGCCCGAAACTTTCAAAGAAGCTCGTCCGTCAGCGCTTAAACGCTGCGGTGGAGAGGCGTATAAGAGGAATTTTGGGAACGTGCAAGTCCAAAAATGGAAATTTGCTATCTCTTTCCACATTCACCCCTCAAAACTAACTAAACAAGCATTTTTTCCACTTCGCGTACCAAATCTTTTAAGTGAAAAGGCTTGGAAAGAACCTTTGCATCCTGAGGTGCCTTGGAATCAGGATTAAGCGCAACAGCAGCAAATCCTGTGATGAACATAACCTTCAGGTCCGGATCAAGTTGAGTAGCTTTACGAGCCAACTCAATACCATCCATCTCTGGCATCACAATGTCAGTTAGCAATAGGGCAAAGGGCTCTTCGCAAATACGTTCGTATGCGCTCTTTCCATTATCAAAGGAAACAACAGTGTGCCCAGCCTTCTCAAGTGCCTTGGACAAGAACTGGCGCATGTCATTATCGTCTTCCGCGAGCAGAATTCGAGACATGTTCGACAACCTTAAAACTCCAGGTGCAGCGACGGGGTTCTCTTTTCAGAGCCCTCCCGTAAATAAATAGAATATGTCAGACGCACTCGCCCCTCGCAATCCGACAGATTCCGAATACTGTACGCTGTTAGGAACAGGAAACTACTCGGGAATACCTGTCAAAACAATAGGGACAAATGAAACAGGTTCACTTCTAAAGAGACTTCTGCGTCAACTGAGGGTCCAGCGCCACACCGCCCCCTCAAACTACGCAAAAACTCGCGCATCTCTTGCCTATTTCATAAGCAAACTTTCAAATGTCTAGCCCATACGCAGATCTCGTTCTATAGTGAGCGGGATTGCGGTGATTAAGGAATGTAGGCTCTGTGACAGTTTTGGAAGATCATCAGATTAAGGCGATAGCGAACTACAGCAGTGCGCTTGACACCGGAGATCAGGTACCCGCATTTGAGGTACTCTCCCCAGATGAACATTCTGTCCCTTTTATTTTTAACAGCCCCCACTCCGGGCGCGCGTACCTTTCGTCGTTCCTTCAAGCCTCTCGATTGGACACCACCCAGATCAGACAAAGCGAGGATGCATTTGTCGATCTTCTCATCAAGGATGTCGAGCAGCTAGGTGCACCGGTTCTAAAAGCCAACTTCCCGCGTGCTTACCTTGATGTGAACAGAGAGGCCTATGAGCTCGATCCAAAGATGTTTGAAGGCAAGCTCCCCAAGCACATCAACTCGCGCTCTCTGCGTGTTGCAGGAGGTCTTGGAACCATCGCCCGCATTGTGGGTGAGCGCAGAGAAATCTACCACACGCGTATTCCGGCAGAAGAAGCGCTGGATCGCATTGAGCAAGTCTACAAGCCCTACCACAACACCCTGCGTGGCCTTTTAAGCAACGTACAGGACAAGTTTGGTCTCGCAGTCCTGGTAGACTGCCATTCAATGCCATCCGCCAACTCAAACAAAAACCACGACCCCAAAGCCGACTTCGTCATTGGGGATAGGTTCGGGACCAGCTGTTCTGCCTGGCTTTCATCCTGTGCAGTCGGACTGTTGCAAAACATGGGCTATAACGTAGCTCTCAATCGCCCGTATGCTGGCGGCTACATCACAGAAAACTACGGCAAGCCAGAACGCGGCGTGCACGCGCTGCAGGTTGAGATCAACCGAGCACTCTACATGGATGAGCACACCCACCAGCCACACTCAGGTTTCCATGACCTGCGCAAAGACCTGATGGAGTTCATTACTGCCTTGGTCGAGATGGTAACGGAAAGCTTTACCAGAGAAACTCTGGCTGCAGAATAACCTGCAGCCCCAGTCCATACTGCCTAAAAACCAAGCCAGTAGTCGTAAAGCCTCTCAATATCTGAGGAACACATAAGAGGCATGGCCCCTTTCAGGACTTCATCTGTCCAATCCCACCATTTCATCTCCAATAGCATCTGAACCTGCTCTTCAGAAAAGCGGGAGCGCACAACTGTTGCAGGATTACCGGCCACAACGGCATATGCTGGTACATTCTTAGTCACGACAGCACGGCTGCCAATCAATGCGCCGTTACCGATCTGCACACCCGGCATGATCATCGCTTCAGAACCGATCCAGACATCATTGCCAACACATGTTGAACCTGCAGGCTTGAAACCGTCCTGAGCTCCTTCAAAAGCAGGCTCATCAAAATAGTGAAATGGAAACGTTGTGGCCCATTCAGGACGATGCCCCTGGTTACCGGCCATCATAAACGCTGCCCCTGAACCGATAGAGCAATACGCACCGATAATCAGCTTGTCTTGCGTCTCTTCATCTGAGCGTAGGTATCGAGCACACTCATCAAAGCTGTGGCCGTGATAATATCCAGAATAGTAGGAATGCTTTCCAACAATAATATTGGGATTAATCACCTGCTCCTGAAGCGGGATCCCCTTAAACGGACTCTCAAAAAAATTCGGCACCTTGTTCTCCCCTTGCCTGCACCTCCCTACGACGGAGAACATTAACAACCAGACAAAAAAAAGGCCGCTCTCAACTGGAGGCGGCCCTTAGTCTAGGGAGGAAACGCCCTTCGCGAAGGGCGGCGCAGACACTGAATGTCGCGCTGCAACAAGACTCGCATCGCATCGCAAACACGTCAAGCATTCAGCGCAGTAATCAAGCTGTTCCTATACGAATTGGCCAGTTTGTATCCTTGAGACAACACCCTGATTTTTCAGGGATCATAGCCGTTGGTATGAGTTTCACGCGATAGTTTAGCAGTAAGTCGTAGACACCAATGCGTGGCTTCAACAAGAGCATTCTCAAACTAAAACCGGCCTCAGAGCCATAGGCATTTGCACTTTTCCAAATCCTGACTATGGTGCGCATGCAATTGACTGCTCCTACCGGATAAATTGATATGACCTCTTCCAGTTCTGATTACGCCTTTCTTCACAAACTTGCTGACGCGGCAGATGCTAAAACCATGCAGCACTTCCGCAGCGGCTACGAAGTAGACAACAAACTGGAAGCAGGCTTTGATCCAGTCACTATCGCGGATCGTTCAGCAGAAGAAGCAATCCGCACGGTTCTGGAAGCAGAGCGCCCGGATCACGGTATCATCGGCGAAGAATATGGCAAAGTCCGCGAAGATGCCGATAATGTCTGGGTTCTTGATCCAGTCGACGGCACACGCTCTTTCATCTGCGGCACCCCGTTGTGGGGCACACTGATTGGCCTCAGAACCAACGGTAAAGCGTCTCAAGGCATCATGAGCCAGCCGTATAACAGCGAGCGCTTTTGGGGCGATTGCAACGAAGCTTTTATGACTGGTCCGCTCGGCAAGCGTGTTCTGAAAACCCGCAGCTGCGCATCCTTGTCAGAGGCAATCATCACCACGACCGAGCCAGCCTTGTTCAATGAAGTCGAGCGCCCGGTATGGGACACGATCTGCGCAGAAGCTCGCCTCACCCGCTACAGCACAGATTGTTACGGCTACGCCATGGTGGCAGCAGCAGGCTTTGATGCAGTCATTGAGACCGGCATGAACACCTACGACATTCTTGCCCTGATCCCAATCATCGAAGGCGCTGGTGGTTTTGTCACCAACTGGACCGGAGGCAATGCAGCAGACGGCGGGCAAGTGCTTGCCACAGGCGACAAGCGCCTCCACGATGAGCTGCTCACCAAACTGGCGCAAGTAGCTGTTTAATCCGCACTTCCCGGAATAAATGCATCAAATGCAGCCCAGAACTGCTCACGATAAGGATCTCGCTCCATTAGAATCTCATGGCGAGATCCTCGAATCTCCAGAAAACTCATACCTGGGCAAGAGCGACAGACTTCTTCTGCATCGTCAGTCGAGACGATCTGATCCTTTCCCGCGCCGATGACTAAAGATGGCACGCCGAATTCAATCTGAAATTCAGGCTCTCTAAAGCGCTCTGTCGCCAATCCCATAGCACGGAACCAGCTCACCGTCGGAGAACCCAGCCCCAACTGAGGCGCCTCTTCAAGAATAGCATTCATCCGCTTAAAGCGATCAGGATCAGACGTGAGCGTATTACCGTCATAGTCGACAAGAATTTTGTCATTGCCACCGGGAACAAATGCGTTCCCCATGCCAACCCAGACAAGCGTCTTGGCAAGCGCACCTGCCATCTTGACCATACGCCCCTTCATCGCAAGACCGACGAGGGGAGCTGTCAGCACCGCCCGGTCAATCTTAGTCTTCAGCCGCCGATTAGCATGCATAACCACAGCACCGCCGGTTGAGTGTGCCAGTAGGAAGTGCGGTCCGGGACAGCCAGAAAGCGAGACATTGTCCAAAACAGCGTGCAAATCCAGAGCGAACTCATCAAAGCTCTCAACGTGACCGCGCCGCTCATTCTTTAACAAACGCTCAGAACCACCCTGCCCGCGCAGATCAAAAGCCACCACATAGAAGCCACGCGCCCGCAGTTCCTCAACAACCTCAAAGTATTTCTCAATAAACTCAGTCCGGCCTTGAACAAGGGTCACAGTCCCCTTGAGCGGAGACCCGGTCGGAGCCCAACGAGCCCAACGGATTTTCACATTGTCTTCTGTCTGGATAAAACCAGACTCCGTTCCCGCAGGAACCCGATTGAAATCCGTATTGACCAGTACCATCAGCGCGTAACCTCTAGTTCTCTCACTCTCAATTTGATAGCCTTTCCAAGCAACAGGCCGCAACCGCAATTTCTGGAAGTTTTTTCCATCTCAGTACGCGGTAACAAGGATATTTACATGCAAGACACAGACCCAACATCTGTTTCCCACGAGATTACCAGCCTCGCTCAGCTCGAAGAGCTCTATGGAAGTCCGAAACAAATCTCTATCGATAAAGAAGTCGGCTATATTTCTCCGCACTACAAAACCTTTATCGAAGCCTCCCCTTTCTTCGCGCTCACAACTGTATCTGAAGAAGGAACCGACTGCTCTCCACGTGGGGACCCTGCAGGCTTTGTAAAGGTCATTGATGAAAAAACCATCGAGTTTCCGGATCGTCGTGGCAACAACCGCATCGATAGTTTGCGTAACATCGTCCAGGATCCACGCGTCTCTTTGCTGTTTATGATCCCCGGTGTCGGCGAAACCATCCGCATCAACGGAAAAGCCAAGATCTCTGTAGATCCGGCTCGGCTAGAAGCTCATAAGATAGAAGGTAAACTGCCGAAATCTATCATGGTCGTCACGGTCGAAACCATCTACTACCAGTGCCAGAAAGCCATTTACCGCTCAGGCCTTTGGACAGAAGATGCGAAGGTAGACCGCAAAACAGTTCCAACTGCCGGACAAATGGCACAAGCACTGTCAAAAGTGGAGTTTGACGGCGATGCCTATGACAAGGCTTATCCAGGGCGCATTAAAGAAACAGCATACTAGAGCCCAAACACCGAAAGACCTGCCTTGATCGCAAGAAGGCAGGTCAGACGGATAAACAGATTAAGATCTCGGGAATGCTTCTTAGTACCCCAGATAACGGTACTTGATGATCCAGCCGCTATAGGCATCAACAACCAGACGCGCCCGGTGCTGCCCCTGCCAGCTGGCTTTTACAATATACACGTCGCCCTTACGCTTTACTTTTTTGAAGTTGCGATAACCCCAGGCCCGTAGACGGCGTTTCACCTGCTTCTTGTTCAATGCATGGTGTTGCCCATGTTCCCAATGACGGTTCTTCTTATAGTGAGCCTGCGTGACCTGAACGCTTACGTTTGGTCCATCGTAGGTGAATTGAGCGCCTGCATTTGCCGGAGCCGCCGCACCAGAAACTCCCAGAGCAACAACAGCTGCAGCGGCCAGTCCGGTTACTTTTTTCTTCAAAGCATTCATCTGTTTTCTCCTTGTCGGCAATAGGGTTTGCCTGAATACAAGGAGAACGTAACAAGGCGCGGATGTACGGGATCAGAAGCGTCTGTTCAGGTTCTGTTAATCTGAAAATGCGGGCACCATTCCTGCAAAAACACCTATTTTGAAAAAAACTCTTGAAACTTATTCGCCCCGTCCCCATCTCAAAATCACAGGCGCCACAGAGTGGGTCTGACACCGCTTAGAACCTTCGCCACGAATGGGAAGGCACTGTAAGCAAAAGGAAAATTTCATCGTCCGCGCGCTTTGCGGCGAATGGTGAACGTTGCTCAGATGACCCGTTGGTCACATAAAAGAGGACACATAAAATGCGTCATTTCGATCTTACCCCCCTCTACCGTTCCACTGTTGGTTTCGACCGTCTTTTCTCCATGCTGGATTCAGGGACGGAACAACAGGGCTCAGCCTATCCCCCTTACAACATTGAGCGCACAGGAGAGAGCGCATACCGCATCTCCATGGCAGTCGCCGGTTTTAAGGAAAATGAACTGACGATTGAAGCTAAAGAACATGTCTTGACTGTTTCCGGCGAGAAAAAGCCTGAAAGCGACGAAAAAGAAGTTCTCTACCGGGGTATCGCCTCCCGCGCTTTTGAACGCCGCTTCCAGATCGCCGAGTATGTGAAAGTGATTGGCGCAAGTCTGGAGCACGGATTGCTCCACATTGACCTCATCCGAGAAATTCCTGAGGCAAAAAAACCGCGCAAAATCAACATCACGGCTGGAGACAAAAAAGAACACAAACAAATTGAAGGCGAAACAGTAGCTCACTAAAGCAGCCCCAAGCCCTCGCGAGGACCTTCCTCCCAAACTCCCACCCTCGCGAGTGGCCACCCTTGTAACATTCTAGATTTTCTGATGTCTCTCCAAGATTGATTGGCACGCCCCTGCCAATCAATCTCACTCAAATCAACAGATTCCTCCTCCGCAATCCTCCCATGCGGATTTGTCTGGCTGCCTCTCCCCCCAGTAAGGGCCAGACACAATCAACGCCCCGCTTGCCCCAGCGGGGCGTTCTTTTATGCGCGCTTCAGCAAGCACAGAGATACTCTCTCTGCATCTGTTTCTATTTTCTGGAATTTCCGCGTTCCCTACGACCACTCAGCCACTTAAGAATTATCGAGTGGTAAGTTACACGCAAAATAAGAAGGGTAGGTTAGTTCACTTAAGGCCTTGCCTTGAACCCACTGGACTGACACCGCAAGGGTTGGCCTCTAACACCCTTGCTAACCCCTTGCAGGTGCCCCGCTGGTCTGCGGATTTATATCCCTCCGCAGACCAGCATTCTATGCTGCATTGCTCGACACTGCAATCATAAGATGTGATCGCGAATTGAACAGTCTGACGCGATTACCCGCGAAGATGCTCCAAAAACTCGTCAACCATCTCTGGAGTGGTCGCAAAGCAGGTCACCAAGCGAAGGAACACTTCATCTTCTGAGACGAAATCCGCTGGAATATCATAGAACTTCGCACCGGCAGCTTCCAGACGTGCCGCCTGTATTTTGGTGAACACTGGGAACAGTTCGTTGGCCTGTGGTTCGATCGGCAATCGCACGCCTTCAATATCACGCATACCATTGGCAAGACGCATGCACATCGCGTTAGCGTGACGCGCTGAAGCCAGCCAATCATCGTCCTCCAGGTAACCTTCAAATTGCGCAGAAATAAAGCGCGCCTTTGAGAAGACCTGAGCAGCCCGCTTGCGCAAATATTCAAAGCCCTCGGACTCTTCAGGGTTGAAGAACACAACAGCTTCTGCACACCAACAACCGTTCTTGGTACCACCGAAGGACAGAACATCCACGCCGGCTTTCCATGTCATCTCCGCAGGAGAGACATCCAAAGACACCAACGCATTCGCAAAACGGGCGCCATCCATATGCAACGGCACATTCCGGGAATGGGCCACATCTGCCAGTGCCTGAATTTCATCAAGCTGGTAGATGGTCCCAAACTCTGTCACCTGAGAGATGGATACTGCAGCAGGACGGCCATGCATCGGATTGTTATCCGGCACCTTGTCCATCGCTGTACGCAGCGCATCAGGCGTAAGTTTGCCATGTTCGCCACCAATACCAATCAGCTTATTACCAGCCGTAAAGAATTCCGGAGCATGGCACTCATCAACATTGATGTGTGCATCTTCATGACAAAACACTGCCCCGCCTGGCTTCGCATAGGTCGCAAGCGCCAGGGAATTGGCTGCTGTTCCTGTAGAAACCAGAAACACGGCAACTTCTTTTTCAAAGAGATCATTGAATTGCTGCTCAATAGAGCGGCTCAATGGATCAACCCCATAAGCGGTGGCAAAGCCGCTTGTATGGTTCGCAAGTGCAGTCATAACTGCACTCGTCGCACCTGCCCAGTTGTCACTCGCAAAAATCATAGGATTTGAATAACAACAAACAGAGGGAACTCAAGCCATTTTTGGCTTATAGGGCGGTGCTCTCCGCCATAAGCTCTCTAGGCCAACAACACTTGTACAGAGTCTTTGCACAGTTGATCCTTCTGAGCATCTGTTTTCAGTGTCAAAACAAGCGGACAATGATCAGAAACCTCAGGTTTTTGAAGCACTTGAAAGTCTATAATCTCCTCAACCCGATCAATCAGCATGTAATCGGCAAATTTTCCCGGCTTTTTATAATGGGAATTCCGCGTGGTTTCGACCCCATAATGATTGACCAACTCAACAAGGCCATCGTCTTCCAACAAACGAATGGTCTCACTGCCAGGCTCTACATTAAAATCTCCACACACCACTCTTAGATCACCGGGCTCAGAAACCGCCTGCGAAATATTGAGCAACCGCTTCGCTTGTTCAAAGCGTTCTGGCGTGTCCTTCTTACCATTCAAGTCACGCAGGCCATGCATATGGGTGATGCTCACGGCACGATCTGTTGCATAGTCATAAACACGAATTCCATGCGCACTGCGAGAGCGTGGATGGTCTCCATAACTTTCCGCAGCATAACCTTTGTGCACAAATCCCTGCACCTGACCAACGATGGGAAAGGAACGATGCACAAACGTGGCCAGACCCCATTGAGATGAGATAGACTGCTCTTCATCCCACAGCACACCCTGAGCAGCAGGACAAAAGACGGCAACATGCTCAGGCAGTGCCGCACACACATCACGGAAGAAATTTGCCCGCTGAGGTAAGATGTGATCACCATCCCTATAAGTCAGCCAGTCCTTATCGCTTTCCGGTGTATGAACTACCTCTTGCAGACAAAGGACATCAGGCACAGCCTGAGATAAATACGGCAGCAAGTCAGAGTAGAGCGTCCCTCCCCAACCATTCAGGCACATGATCTGCAACACGATCTCCCTTAGTTCTGAGTGCGCATGCTCCAGTCATACACGCAAACGAAAAAGAGCGTATCACTTCAACAGTGATACGCTCTAATATCTATACGTAAATCCGCAGGTTTGTCAGGCTCTCAGTGTAGCCTTATGCGTGGCTCTTTGTGTCTGAAACACCAGTTTCGTGGTGAATGCCAAACCATTTGCCCAGCACCCAGTCCAGCGAGAACACGCCAGGACCACGGATCACAAGCACAGTTGCCAGGAAGATCCACAGTGCGCGCTGATCAAAGATCAAAGCAGATGGATGACGATCAAACAGTGCACCGATTGTTGGCATATCAACACCATGACCAACCACGTCCACGATAGACATAACAATCACGAAGCCAATGAAACCAATGCTTGCAGCACGAGTAAACAAGCCGACAACAATCAGTACCGGAATGATAACTTCACCCCAAGTTCCCAAAAGCACAATCAGGCCATATGGGAAAAACGGGATCTGAGAGATATCGTATCCAGCCGCCTCGGTAATATGCGGCAAAATCTGCGCATATGCACCGGTTGAAGGAAACAAGAACCCGAGCGCACCATCACCAAACTTGGTCAGCGCCGAATTCCAGAAGTACATAAACAGGACGCCTGCGAAAAGAAAGCGCGCAGACAAGCCGAGAAACCAGCCTTCAGTTACGCGCTCCAGCCAGCCAAATACGCCCTGGTATAAATTTACAAGCATTCTCATCGGATTCCTCCTCTGGTGCTTTCCACCACTCGGGGGCCTTACCGCCCGGCCCCTCGCAATCAATATTAAGCTTTGACGTCCACGCTCGCGAACACGCGTGCGCTCAGCAGGCAGCCCAATGCCTGCGACAGATCAAAGAATTTGTAAGAGGATGAAACCGCTTCTGCAGCTTCTCCCAATGTCTTGCCAAAGAACAGTAAATCAGCGAATGCCGCTACGTCCTGAGCCAATCCGGTCAGTGTCACGTCCATATCTGGTCGGCAAATCAAAATCACTTGATCAGCCTCTGGAGTGATGCCTTCCACATCTTCCGAGCGGTTCTGTTTCCAGATCTCGCTAAGCGGAAAACGGGAGTAAATCAGTCTATGTGCAGGGATAGGGGTAAACACCGCATCCCCTAGTTTTGCTGGATCAATCTTGGATAACACATCCGGCGCAACAGGCGTCGCATTTGGCCCGTGGTAAACACGCAGCCATGCCCATTCCAACGCAGCAACATCTTTCAGATAGGGATAGTCCGCGAGTGGAGGAAACGCGCCAATGAACTCAGAGAACTTGCCCCCAAACTCACTCAGTACCGGTTGCTCTGGCGGATGCTTGCGAACGAACTCCGCAGCAAGTGCCCGGAAGTAATCACGCCCGACCAAATCATGTACTGCTGGAAAGTTGGCAGCCATCGCATCAATCAAGCTCGCCATTACGTTATTGCGATAAACGCCATAACGCTTCTCAGAGGGATGACCATCACGCCCTACAACCCCATCGGGCACAGGGACAGCTGGATTCATCAGCCCATCCGAAAACATGTCAAAACCTTGCATGTTCGACTGCAAATCCTGCAAAGGAACGCCAAAACCTTTCAACGCAATCTTTTCCTTAGTGCTATCAGGCGCTTGGGACATGATCACCCCGCTTCTCAGCGGCTTGGGCCTGTGTCTCAATGTGAGATTGTATCACCACATCCGCCTGCTCAGCTTCATAAGCGAGAATTTCCCAGGTCGGAATATTCGCATCCCACTCAATAAGAGTCGGTTGAGGACCAGTCCGGTCAATTGTCCGCGCATAAAGCGCCCACACAGGATCAGCAACTTTACGATCATGTGCATCGATTAGAAGAGGATAGCCCAGCTCATCTGTTTCTGGTGCATGCCCGCCAAGGTGAATTTCCTGTACGTGCTCAACCGGGAATCGGTCCACATAATCTTCAGGAGAACCACCAGAGTTCGTCGCAGAAACAAAGACATTGTTCACGTCCAGCAGCAATCCGCAGCCAGTTCGTTTTACAATCTCGCGAAGAAACTCAGTTTCTTCATAGGTGCTCTCCTTGAAGATCACATAAGCACTTGGGTTTTCAAGCAACATCTGACGACCAAGGAAGGTCTGCACTTCATCAATATGGTCGACGACCTGCTGCAATGTCACCTCAGTGTAAGGCAGAGGCAGAAGATCATTGAAATACTCGGTGTCGTGTGTTGACCAGGCCAGGTGCTCACTGAAAAGGCCCGGATCGTACCGGTCAGCGACATCTTTCACGCGAGAAAGGTGCTCCTTGTTCAGTGGATCAGCACCACCAATAGACAGTCCGACACCATGAAGAGAGATTGGATAATCACGACGGATCGCTTCAAGGTAACCGTGTGGAGGACCACCGGCACCCATATAGTTTTCCGCATGAATTTCGAAGAAGCCCATGTCAGGTTTGTCATTGAGAATACGATGATAATGATCAGCTTTTAAGCCCACGCCACCTCGTGCAGGTAGTTTTGCATTGACTCTTTGCGCGCACATATCAGTACCTCGTTCTATATTATGACTTCTTCTTAAAGAAACACCGGAGGGGAAAAACCCGCCCCGGTGCAACGCAGTATATTGTAAAGTAAAGCGATTAGTGAGGCAGATCGCGGGAAAGTTCAGTCAAAGAACCTTTACGGTCACCTGGGACTTCAATGGATTCACATGTACCGGTTGGTACGAGGGTCCAAGCATTGCCCTGATAGTCAACAGTGGAAGTACCTGCACAAGTGGTGCCAGCGCCCGCTTTACAGTCGTTTTCACCAGCAAGGGAAACGCCGTAACATTTTTCTTTAGAAGCAGCTTCAGCAACAGTAATGTTTGCACCAGCTACAGCAGCAGTAACAGCGGTTGCAAGTACAGCAGCGGACAACGTTTTTTTGGACATTTCAAAACTCCTCAAATTGAAATTCGGCGATGTGTTCAACAGGTTCGGTTCGCCTCTGAAGACAGTTCTGACAAAAAACTCGATCAATGGGAAATCAAACACATGTTATTTTCACGCGATTAAATCAATAAAATGAGATCATCGTCCTCACAGGTTCGTGAATAGTTGAAATATTATTGCATCTAACTTGAGTTTTAGATGCCAATGCGACAATCGGCCTAATAAAATTAAAAGAATAGAAATAAAGACTTTCTGAAACGCTCTTGCTCTACCCTCTGAAATCTGGCATGTTCGCGACGCGGAAAAGGACAGGAGTGCTGTCCTTATTATCCCGCATGCGTTGATGACAATCTGGAAGACAGCTTCCAAGCGATCCACCTAAGAGATCCACACAACGCAAAAGAGAAGGATGTAGGCGCGTTCCCAACGCCGCGACATTCTCCCCCAAATGTGTGCCGTGCGGACATATCGCAATGCACTCGCCAAAGGGGTAAGATAGATCGGAGGAAACTCCGAATGGGCGGTCCTATGTATAAAGAGGCCGTGCTTCATTCGACAGATCCGGGGCAAGCCGTGCCGGGGCTTCGAACGAGCCGCGAGGAAGACCTCCCCGCGACCCGAACGAGGAAGTGACCTTAACCGGTCACATTGAGATGAGCGAAAGTGAGGCCAAAAATGGCAGAAAAAGGAGGAAACACGATGCATATGAGTGGGGGGGAACCTATGAAAACCCGAGCTACCACCACAGGCACCGTTACGGAAAAACTCCGCACTGCTGCCACTGAGGGGCTTTACAATCCAGCCAAAGAGCACGATGCCTGTGGCGTCGGCTTTATAGCTAACCTCAAAGGCGCACAATCTCACCACGTGGTACAAAGCGGCCTTCAGATCGTTGAAAACCTGACACACCGCGGCGCAGTTGGCGCTGACCCATTGATGGGCGACGGTGCAGGTATGCTGACCCAGGTCCCACACGAGTTTTTCAAAGAAGAATGCTCGAAGATCGGATTCGATCTTCCAGAAGCTGGCGAATACGGCGTTGCATTCTTCTTCCTTCCACAAGATAAAAAGCTCCGCGAGCAGTGCGAAAGCATCGTTGCGGAATGTGTTTCTGATGAAGGTCTTGAAGTATTAGGCTGGCGTGATGTTCCGGTCGACAATTCTTCTTTGTCGAAAGCACCGGATATTGCAGCGACAGAACCTGTTTCCCGTCAGTTGTTTGTAACTCTACCAAATAATACTGATGGCAATATTCTGGAGCGCCGCCTCTTTATCCTGCGCAAAGTGATCTCTAACGTGGTGCGCGAGAAATCCGAGGGCGTAGAAAAAGGCTTCTACGTCGTTTCCTTCTCCAGCCGCACCATCGTCTACAAAGGCATGTTCCTCGCGTACCAGCTTGGCGCTTACTATGACGATCTGCGTGATGAGCGCTTTATCTCTGCGCTGGCGTTGGTTCACCAGCGCTTCTCAACCAACACTTTCCCGTCATGGGATCTGGCTCACCCATACCGCATGGTTGCGCACAACGGTGAAATCAACACCTTGCGCGGCAACGTAAACTGGATGGCAGCCCGTCAGGCATCTGTATCCTCTCCTGCATTTGGTGACGACATCAACAAGCTATGGCCGATCTCTTACGAAGGTCAGTCTGACACAGCATGCTTCGATAACGCCTTGGAATTCCTCACCACTGGCGGCTATTCCCTTGCGCATGCAGCTATGATGCTGATCCCGGAAGCGTGGGCCGGCAACCCGCTGATGGACGAAAACCGTCGCTCTTTCTACCAATACCATGCCTCTATCATGGAACCATGGGACGGACCTGCAGCGGTAGCCTTCACAGATGGTCGTCAGATTGGCGCAACGCTCGACCGTAATGGTTTGCGCCCTGCCCGCTACATCGTCACTGATGATGACTTCGTGGTTATGTCTTCTGAAGTTGGTGTTCTCGACATTCCAGAAGAGAAGATCATCCAGAAATGGCGTCTCCAGCCAGGCAAAATGCTTCTGATTGACCTGGAAGAAGGCCGCATTGTTTCTGACGAAGAAATCAAGCGCCAACTCTCCACGGCGAACCCTTATAAAGACTGGCTGCACCGCACGCAGATGGTTCTTGAAGACCTTCCATCCGTACGTGAACGCGCGCCGGTTGCAGGTGAAACCCTTCTCGACCGTCAGCAAGCCTTTGGTTACACGCAGGAAGACATCAAGCTTCTCATGCAGCCAATGGCAACCGTTGGTCAGGAAGCACTGGGGTCTATGGGTACTGACACACCTGTGTCCGTCCTCTCAGACAAATCCAAGCTTCTGTATACCTACTTCAAGCAGAACTTTGCGCAGGTAACCAACCCACCGATCGATCCGATCCGCGAAGAATTGGTGATGAGCCTCGTGTCCTTCATTGGACCACGTCCGAACCTGTTTGATCTGAAAGGTCTTTCTACCTCCAAACGTCTGGAAGTACGTCAGCCAATCCTCACCAATGCTGATCTGGAAAAGATCCGCGCTATTGGTGATATCGAAGACAATCAGTTCCAAACCAAAACCCTCGACATCACCTACTCTGCTGAGAAGGGGACCGAGGGCATGGAAGATGCTCTGGAACGCCTGTGTGCTCGCGCTGAAAAGGCTGTTCATGGTGGTTACAACATCATCATCTTGTCTGACCGCGTGATCTCACGTGCCCGTATTGCAATTCCTGCACTATTGGCGACAGCTGCTGTCCATAACTACCTGATCCGCAAAGGCCTTCGTACATCAGTGGGTCTTGTGGTTGAAACAGGTGAAGCACGCGAAGTTCATCACTTCTGCGTTCTGGCCGGTTATGGTGCAGAGGCAATCAACCCCTATCTCGCATTCGAAACAATCCGTTCAATGCACTCTGAAGGGTCTTTCCCTGAGGAAGTGGATGAGCATGAGGTTGTCTCTCGCTACATCAAGGCCATCAACAAAGGCATGCTCAAAGTCATGTCTAAGATGGGCATCTCCACCTATCAGTCTTACTGTGGTGCGCAGATCTTTGATGCGGTTGGCCTGAATTCAGAATTTGTAGAAAAATTCTTCTTCGGTACAGCAACAACCATCGAAGGCATCGGCCTGAAAGAAGTTGCTGAAGAGACTGTTGTTCGTCACCACGATGCATTTGAGGACATTCCTGTTCTGCGTCGCTCGCTGGACGTTGGCGGTGAGTATGCATACCGGACCCGTGGCGAAAACCACATGTGGACCCCGGACAGCATCGCCACTCTTCAACATGCAGTACGCAACAACCTGCCTGAAAAGTATCTGGAATTCGCCAAGGAAGTGAACGAAGCCTCTGGCCGTTACACAATCCGTGGCATGTTCCGCATCAAATCAGCAGAAGAACTGGGACGCCGTCCAGTCAACATCGATGAAGTTGAGTCCGCAGAAGACATCGTCAAGCGTTTCTCAACGGGTGCAATGTCTTTCGGCTCAATCTCTCGCGAGGCTCATACATCGCTTGCGATTGCTATGAACAAGATTGGCGGTAAATCCAATACTGGTGAAGGTGGCGAAGAAGCCGAACGCTTCAACCCACTGCCGGACGGATCTCCCAACCCAATGCGTTCTGCGATCAAACAGGTTGCATCAGGTCGCTTTGGTGTAACAACCGAATATCTGGTCAACTCTGATATGATCCAGATTAAGGTCGCTCAGGGTGCAAAACCGGGTGAAGGCGGACAGCTGCCAGGCCATAAAGTGGATGCAGTGATCGCAAAGACTCGTCACTCCACGCAGGGCGTAGGCTTGATTTCACCTCCTCCGCACCACGACATCTACTCAATCGAAGATCTGGCGCAGCTGATCTACGATCTGAAGAACGTAAATCCAGAGGCAGATATCTCCGTCAAGCTGGTGTCTGAAGTTGGTGTTGGAACAGTAGCAGCAGGTGTTGCCAAAGCGCGAGCAGACCACATCACGGTCTCTGGCTTTGACGGTGGCACAGGTGCATCCCCACTCACTTCTTTGAAACACGCCGGTTCTCCATGGGAGATGGGCCTTGCTGAAACCCAGCAAACGCTCGTTCTCAACGGCCTGCGTTCCCGTATCGCTTTGCAGGTTGATGGTGGTCTTCGCACAGGCCGTGACGTACTTGTTGGCGCTCTTCTGGGCGCAGATGAGTATGGCTTCTCAACTGCTCCGCTGATCGCTGCTGGTTGTTTGATGATGCGTAAGTGTCATCTCAACACCTGCCCGGTTGGTATTGCGACCCAGGATCCGGTTCTGCGGAAACGCTTTAAAGGCACTCCGGAACACGTCATCAACTACTTCTTCTATGTAGCCGAAGAACTTCGCGGATTGATGGCAGAACTCGGTGTCAGGAAACTGGACGAAATCATCGGTCGCTCCGACATGCTCGACAAAGAAACTGCAATCAATCACTGGAAGTCTGAAGGCCTTGATTTCTCAAGGATTTTCTATCGTCCAGATGCGACCCAGGAACAAAGCCGCTGGTCACAGCTTCAAGAGCATCCAATCAACGAAGTTCTGGATCGTGAACTCATTCGCAACGCGATGCCAGCACTCGAAAGCAAAGAAAAAGTTGAGTTCCCGGCAAAGATCAAGTCTGTTGATCGTTCCGTTGGCGCGATGCTTTCTGGTCAAATTGCTAAACGCTACGGTGCAAAAGGCCTCAAAGACGATACCATCCATATCTCTATGACAGGTACGGCTGGTCAGGCGTTTGGTGCCTTTGTTGCCAAGGGCGTGACGATCGATCTTGAAGGCGATGCAAACGACTATGTAGGCAAAGGCCTCTCAGGTGGTCGCATTATCGTACGCCCACCAGAGAACACCCGCATCGTGCCGGAAAACTCTATCATTGTTGGGAATACCGTTCTTTACGGAGCAACCAGCGGTGAAGTGTACTTCCGTGGTGTTGGCGGCGAGCGTTTCGCAGTTCGTAACTCCGGAGCAACTGCGGTTGTTGAGGGTGTTGGCGACCACGGATGTGAATACATGACTGGCGGTGTTGTTGTTGTAATCGGTCAGACTGGCCGTAACTTCGCAGCAGGCATGTCCGGTGGTGTTGCTTACGTATTGGACGAAGATGGTACTTTTGGCTCCCGTTGCAACCTTGCAATGGTAGACATTCAGCCCGTGCAAGAAGAAGACGACCTGCTCGAAAAGCTGCATCACCATGGCGGCGACATCGAGTACAAAGGACGTGTGGATCTGTCAGCTGACATGACACGCCACGACGACGAGCGTCTGCGTCTCATTCTTGAAAACCACGTGAAGTATACTGGTTCCACCAAAGCTCAGAATATTCTGAATGACTGGGAGAACTGGCGTCCGAAGTTTGTGAAAGTTATGCCGGTTGAATACCGTCGCGCGCTTCAGGAAATGAAAGCTGCGCGTCTGGGCCTCGCGGCTGCGGAATAAGAGGGGAAGACATGGGTAAGGTAACTGGCTTTTTGGAGATCGACCGGCAGGAGCAAAACTACCAGCCGGCATCAGATCGCATCCGCCATTTTCGCGAATTCACTGTCCCGCTCTCGCAGCCGGAAGTGGAGCGTCAGGCAGCTCGTTGTATGGATTGTGGTATTCCGTTTTGCCACGGTCCTGCCGGTTGTCCAGTAAACAACCAGATCCCCGATTGGAATGATCTGGTTTTCGCTGGCGACTGGGAAGAAGCATCACGCAATCTACATTCAACCAACAACTTCCCTGAATTCACGGGCCGTATTTGTCCTGCTCCATGCGAGGAAGCATGTACGTTGAATCTGGAAGACATTCCGGTCGCGATTAAAACTGTCGAACAAGCAATCGCTGATCGCGCCTTTAAGGAAGGTTGGATCAAGCCTGAACCAGCTGCGACCAAGACAGGTAAAACTGTTGCAGTTATTGGGTCTGGTCCTGCAGGTATGGCAGCTGCTCAGCAGTTAGCGCGCGCTGGTCACACAGTTCATGTTTACGAACGCGAACCAAGTGCTGGTGGTTTGATGCGATATGGTATTCCTGACTTTAAGATGGAAAAACACTATATCGACCGCCGTGTAGCACAGCTGGAAGGAGAAGGCGTAACCTTCCACTACGGTTGTGAAATCGGCAAAGACGTAGAGTTTGAAGAGATCCACACACGTCACGATGCAACACTGCTTTGCACTGGTGCAGAACGCCCGCGCGATCCAGGCATTCCAGGCATGGACCTCAAAGGTGCGATGTATGCGATGCCTTTCCTCGTACAGCAGAACCGCCGCGTTGGTGGTGAAGATGTATCGGGCGAAGAGCCATACTGGGCTGGCGGCAAACACATTGTTGTTGTTGGCGGTGGTGACACCGCATCTGACTGCGTTGGGACATCCTTCCGTCAAGGCGCTCTGTCTGTAACCCAGATGGACATCCGTCCAATGCCACCACTGAAGGAAGATAAGAACCAGTTCTGGCCATACTGGCCAACGAAGTTCCGTACCTCAACTTCTCAGGCTGAAGGCGCAGAACGTGAGTTTTCCGCGGCAACGCTCGAAATCGTAGGTGATGAAGACGGTCACGTAACAGGCGTAAAATGTGCTCGTGTAGATGAAAAACGTGTTCCGATTGAAGGAACCGAGTTCATTCTCAAGGCAGATCTTGTTCTTGCAGCCATTGGCTTCTCAGGCCCGAACATGGAAACTTACGTCAAAGAAGCTGGTGACGACCTGGAGCTGGACCCACGCACCAACGTGAAAGCAAACACCGAAGACTACAAAACCTCCATCAAAAAGGTCTTTGCAGCTGGTGACGTGCGCAAAGGCCAGTCCCTTGTGGTCTGGGCTATCCGCGAAGGTCGTCAGGCCGCTCGTTCAATCGACGAGTTCCTGACAGGTTCCTCCAACCTGCCACGCTAAACACAGCGGACAATCAAACAACAAAGCCCCGGAAAGGCCCGCTTTCCGGGGCTTTGTTGTTGCTTCATTCTTTCTCACTCATACATTCTGAGTTGAACTTGCAAGCACTAAAAGCACCGCATGGCCTCCCATGCAGTGGTGAAACGAGAATTCCCGAAGGTCGGGATGAGCAAGGCAGCAGGCAACACCTGCGCTACTTGTTAGAAATGAGTCTTTGGCATTGGCTACGCGCCTTGCCCGGGCATTTTGATATGGACAACATCGCCTCTTATCCTGAAAGACACGATAGCCAGTTTCCTGGAAAGACAACGGCTTTGCTTTGGCAAGTTTCCCGGCCTAAACAGGTCCTCTGTCCCTGACATTTATTGCTCTGACCAGCAAATGCCACTGCGTGATGCCCCTCAAGCTTGGGCCCTTCCTCTCAGACCATGCAGTCACGTCTGAAAATCGGTTCCACCGGACCTTTGAAAGATGCGTTACCTCTCTCAAAAGCCCCACCCAGCCCACGACACGCTGACGGACGGTCCGCCAACTGCCCGTCACGTGGGCATGGGATTAGTATGAGGGCATATTTGC
This sequence comes from Pseudovibrio sp. Ad5, assembly GCF_001623095.1. Lineage (NCBI taxonomy): Bacteria > Pseudomonadati > Pseudomonadota > Alphaproteobacteria > Hyphomicrobiales > Stappiaceae > Pseudovibrio > Pseudovibrio sp. Ad5. The sequence continues at coordinate 74,209 of NZ_LMCH01000005.1, forward strand.
TTAAGGGGGATAAGTTTTTTCAAATACCACTCACCATCATTTGCCCGCAGGCATGCAAAGAACATCAAGCAGCTTTCACATTCTCCAGGAAGCTTGCCACTTCAGATCGTAAGTTCTCGGAGAGATGACCCAGCTTTCCAGCGGCCTGATGCAGGTCATTCGAAGCATCTTTTGTGCCCTGAAACCCACTATCCAAATCCAGCATGTCTGTCGCGACCTGCGAAACATTCTGGTGCGCACTATTCAGATCCCGAGAGATATCCTCAGTTGCCTGTTTCTGATCACCAACAGCTTCATTAATGCCAGTTGATAAGGAATTGATCTGCTCAATTGTCTCTCCGATTGAGCGGATCGCTGTCACAGCTTGCTCAGCAACCTTTTGCACCGACTCAACCTGTGTTGAAATCTCTTCGGTAGCTTTTGAGGTTTGGCCAGCAAGGTTTTTCACCTCACTTGCAACCACAGCAAAGCCACGCCCCGCTTCCCCTGCGCGTGCTGCCTCAATTGTTGCATTCAATGCCAACAGGTTAGTCTGGTCAGCGATCTGATCAATCAGCTCGATCACCTCACCAATAGCCTTCCCGCTTTCCACCAAACGCCCAACAATCTCATTGGTCTTGTGCGCATGTACGGCAGCATCCTGCGCAAAACGGGCAGCTTGTGTGGTGTTATCACCAATCATTCCCGAAGAACGCGACACACCTTCTGCCGCTTCAGCCAATGCTTTCACAGAGGTTTGTGTGGTTTGCGCGACATCACTGGAAGATGTCATGGCACTGTGAGCACCCTGCACGCTCGCATCCAGCTCTCTGGAGCGTGTCTCCACTGCCTGACTGATCTCCAGCAAATCATGCACGACATGACCAACTGAAGCCTCAAACTCCTGGGCAACACTGGCTAACGCCTGTTTGCGTGCATCTGCAAGTTCCAGCTCCTGCTGTATTTTTGCTTTTGCATCTGCTTCAGCCCTATCTTTCAGCACAACACGGAACTGAGCAATAGAACGAGCAATCGCCCCGATTTCATCTCCACGTTCTATGCATTTGATCTCAGTGTCCAATGCTCCTTCAGCCAGAGCATCCAGACCACGTTGCAACGCAGCCATGTTGTTTCTCATGCCCCGTGCAATGACAACAGCCACAACAAAGAACAGAGCCCCCACAGGTGCACAGACCATCACAATGTACATAAGATTATCGACAAGCAGCGACTCTAGCGCGCTTTGCCCATGATCAGACATAAGCTGCGACCTTAACGCCTCATCTCCCAGAGCAGACGTCAACGCATCGTATATTGTGACAAAGGAAAACAGCGTGCCGAGCGACATGATTGACATGGCCAGAAATACGACCAAGACAAACTTGCCTACCATCGACAGCTTAAAAACATGCGGTTGGGTAACCATCAATAGCCCCACTTCACCCATAAGTTTAATGTGAGTAATGTTACCCATGTATGTAAACAGAACACTACCATGAGGCTGTGAATTGCATACATTTTCGAAAAAACAGCGATAAAATTTAATTTTCTGCAGAAATTCTTGAATCTGCGCTAATATTCAAAGCTCAATCAATAAAAAATACTTCGAATATTAAAATCCAGTCCAACGTGTGTCGTCAGCTCGACCAGAAACTTCTGGCAGCACTTCTCCAGATACAGTCAGCTTAAACAGATCACTTCCCGCAGCAGCTTTCCCGCCTTTATCATCAGGCCCGATAAGCTTAGTTTCAGGAGACGTTAGACGACCGGTCAAAACAATAAAGTTCGGATCATCTTTCACGCCTTCAAAAATGAAGGCCGTCGCACTACCAAATATGCGTGCTATTTCTCGCTCAACAAAGTAGGCGACTTTGCGGTATCCAGCCCAGGTAAAGTAGACCCCATCCTTCGCCCTCAATCGGCGGCGCTTACCAGTAATGTCCGGGCCATGCGGCGTATATTCCCCCTCTTCACTTTGGAAGGCAGCCCAAATGTCGACAAAGATACCTCCAGCTGGTTCAACTTGCTCTTTGAACAAATCATTGAGATAGCTGAAGTTAGCACTCGTAAGATACTCTTCTGCAGGCGCAAGGCCCACCCAAATCAGAGGCAATTGCTCATTCCGGACGGCTGCAACCAACGAGGCCGTCCTGAAGCGGTATTCTTTCTTCCACTCTTCCCCTTGAAACTGCAGTTCCTCAGCGTAGCTGGCAGGCTGCCCATCAATAACACCTTGCCCTACAACCTTGATGTTCCGGTTATCGCGTGCGCCTAAAGAAACAACCACAAGCCCCACATCTTCGCTCTTCAGCACAGCTGTCACGTCTTCAGGCCAGTCCGGGTTTTTATCTGCGACAAGGCCAGTATGAGGATAAACAAGCTTCTTGACTTTAATCGAAGGCGTTTCAGCATACACGGCCTTCAAACCATCAGCCAAGCCCATCGCCAGATCATCACCAATGACCAGAAGGATCTTAGCGTCCTTACTCTTTTCTTTCTCAACGATCTTGGGAGTGTTGACTGCAGCAACGCCAGCACTACGGTTTTTTCGCGTTGTACTTCTGCTTCGCTTCTTCCTTGTAGGATTCGCCTGCTCGATTCTTTTATTACCCCCACCAAACAACCAGCCAAAGAATGACTTATTGCCTTTTTTGGGAGCGCCTGTGCTGTTGGTTCTCACCTGAGCTGCAACCTCAACGGGCACAACAGAAACACTGACAAAGCAAAGGCTTATCAGTGCCACAAACACAAAGGACAAAAAGGATCGTTGCATAATCGCGAGTCTCCAGCAGGAACCAACCACCAGCATTGGTTTCCTGCCATTAGGAAACCCGATTATGTTCTACCTTGCAACCTATTAAGAAGCTTTATTGAATCGTGACCATCTGGAACCAGTCCCGACGCTTTTTGATAAGCCTGAATAGCCTGACGGGTCCTCTGACCAATCTTTCCATCTACAGCTCCAGGTTTATAACCCTTCTCGGAAAGCCCCTTCTGAAGCGCTTTTTTCTCGCTAAATGTCAGAGGGCGATCACCACGCGGCCATTCTACAGCAAAACCAGAAAGCCCCAATAATCGATCAGAAAGGTGCCCAACCCCAAGCGCATAAGCACTTGAGTTGTTATAGCGTTTGATCACGTAGAAGTTTTTGAGCAGCAAGAACGCAGGTCCGCTTGCTCCAGCAGGTGTATAAAGCCGTGCCATGTCAGCACCACGCGGGAACTTCGAGCCATTCGCCCGCTTCACACCAAGCTTGCCCCAACTCACAACAGACTGCTGCTTGCGTTGGTTGCTTAAGCGGTAATTGAAGTTCTTCGGCAGAGTAACCTCATAGCCCCAGGTCTGCCCTGACTGCCAACCCATCTTGTTGAGATAGGCTGCTGTTGAAGCCAACGCATCAGGGATGCTATTCCAGATATCTCTTTTTCCATCACCCGTAATATCAACTGCATAGGCCTGATAAGTCGTCGGGATGAACTGCGTATGCCCCATGGCACCCGCCCAGGACCCCCGCATTTGCGTAGGCGAAACATCACCATTTTGAAGGATTTTGAGAGCAGCAATAAGCTGCTTGCGTGCATATTTTCCGCGACGGCCACCATTGTAAGCCAGTGTTGCGAGAGCACGAGGCGTTGAACGAACAATCGATGTATTATCGAGAATACGCCCATATGAACTTTCCATCCCCCAAATCGCCAGCACGACATGACGGTTTACGCCATATTTAGCCTCGATCTTATCAAGCCAACCAGACCATTCATCCACCATGCGACGCCCGTGGTGCACCCGATCCTCTGAAACGGCACTATCCAGATACTGCCAGATAGCACGCGTAAACTCAGGTTGGTTCTCTGCACTCTTCTTAATTCGTGGATCAGGGGTCATCCCCTTGAAGACACGATCATAGAGTTGAGCGTTAACACCTTGAGCTACAGCTGTCCGCTTATAGCTTGCAATCCATTTTTGAAAATCACTCCCCTGAGCAAAGCCGTAGGAGTTGCTGAAAAATAGAAACCCAGCGCACAGGACAGCTGGCAAAGAAGAAAATCGCATACTGCTTTCTCCAGTCACCCGAATGGGAGGTTGTTAGGCGCACTTTGCGCAGTCTTTTTGCTTAGCCCCCGGAGGCATTACTGCCATGACTGTCAACCATGGTAAAAAAAAGGCCGTTTTTAATCAAAACCCCTTTTTAAGCTTGTCAATTTTTACTAGATGCATCTCTGAAAAATTAACGCGCTCCAAAACACTTCAAGAATTCAGCGTCTTATCCGAAGGCCAGCTTCAATGAGGCTGCTTGTGTAGTTGCTATTTGGTGAAGAGCTCTCAAACGCACGGAACGTATAACGAGAAAGCAGTGCTGCATCCTTGGAGAAAGCCCACACCAAACCAAAGGATCCAGTTCCCTCCTGCTCAACAATATCTACCCCTTGATACGTCCTGTAAGTGTAGCCAAACTGAACATCACCAACCAGGTCCTGAGTAAACTGATGTGCATACCGAGCATCACCCGCATAAAGAATTGAACCAGAAGCTCCACTGATATTCGTACCGCTAAAGCTGGTTGCTCCACTAACGGTCACAGTATCCCGACGTGTAGGAGACCAAACAAAAGCTCCATCGAAAATCAGCCCCTGCAAAGCATCAAGGCGATTGTCATCCAGATACTCAGCCCGATAACCAACACCAAACTCACCACGAAGCTTAGGTCCACGATCAACACGAAGACCAGATTTTACAAAGTAACCACGCGATGTTCTATCGAAGCAGGATGGATCACCGTTACAATCTTGATCGTATTTTCGGACAAGAAACCCACCCTCTAAGTAAGGTTCAAATGCAGCTCCATTATCAAATGATGTACGCAGAGTGGCATCAAACACAGTATTATCGCGAGGCTGCGAACTGCTCATTTGCCCACCGTAAATCGTACGGTCCACACCAATGCCGCCACGCAGCTGAACCAACGAAACTTGCCTACTGAGTGAGAATCTACTTCCAATTTCCTGCACAGAATTGGTACGCCCGGTCGACGCCTCATTTTCAGCAGAGGACCGCTCCTCTCGCGAAAATGAATAAACACCATCAATATCGGCGGTTGTCAGGTCACTCAAATCAAGACGCACATTCCCACGGCCGGTGACAACAGGCTGGTTATTGTCAGGCTCACGAAAGAAAGCGCGAAGGCTACCCCGAAGCTCCAACCCGAGTCCGTGCCGCTCCCAATTTGAAACCACACCAACTGCCGCATCAACTTCATAAAACCCATCCGGCGTACCGCCATTTGCCTGCTCAGCATTGTCGGTCCAGCCAAGGCCAGCATCAAACGACGGCGTCAGGCGTAACGACCCAAGCTGAATGCCAACAGGTCGGTCCTGAACAGTCTCTCCATCAAAAACACCCTCATCAGAATTCCCACCTCCACCAACGGGTCGTGAAAGACGAGAAGCAGCTGCAACTCTCTCCGAAAACTTGGCCGCCCTACTCCTGCGACCAGTACCAGTGAGTTGCTGGTTAACAGTCTGGACGGGAGGCTGAGCTCCAATGCGTGGTCGTCCTTCTTCAATCAGCTGTTCAAAGGGTGCCGCATCCGTTTCAGAAGGATTTTCAAAGTCCGCACTCGGTTCATTCTCGAAAGCGAGGCTATCCCTAAACTCCAGATCACTGGTTTGCGCGACTGCATAACACCACGGAAATGCGCCCAGCATCAAAACACAGGTCAGAATTGACCTGCTTTGAATGCTCTTCAAAACGTCTGGGCGCAACCACATAAAATATTCCAGCAATCCACCTTCAAATGAAGGAAATTCAACAAGCCTCACACTCGCCGAACATGGTTAACGTTTCCTTGCAAAGAGACGCTCTACCCTTGATTGTTTTCTCAATTCAGATTTGGTAGAGGGGAAACCAAGTCTTGCCCCAGAGTGTTCACAATGCACTCTTATCTAGTGCAGGAATCTTGCTGCAAAAGCGTCATTGTGCTCCTGAGAGCAAAGCCAAGAAGTAGTGCCAAATGCATATGCCATCATTTCTAACGCATGAAGACCGTCCTCTGCGCCCGGCTGATGAGTGGATACACTCCGCTGCAAAGACGATTGAAACAGAGATTGCTGCGCTCAACGCGTTACAGGCAAGTCTTTCCAACGGCTTGGCAGAGCCTTTCACAAAAGCGGTAGAGACAATCGCTCACTCAAAAGGCCGCGTAATCGTCTCTGGTATTGGCAAGAGCGGAATCATTGGTACCAAACTGGCTGCAACGTTAGCGTCCACCGGGACGCCCGCTTTCTTCGTACACGCAAGCGAAGCAAGCCACGGTGACCTTGGTATGATCACTGAAGATGATGTGGTTATTGCCCTCTCCTGGTCTGGCGAAACCCAAGAACTTGCAAGCCTGCTCGGCTTTACACGCCGTTTTAAGGTGCCTTTGATCGCTATCACCCGCAACGCAGCTAGTGCACTTGGTCAAGCCTCAGATATCTGTCTGACATTGCCTAAAGTTCCAGAGGCCTGCCCTCATGGATTGGCTCCCACATCAAGCACTTTAATTCAACTCGCCCTGGGAGATGCACTTGCAATTGCGCTCTTGGAAGCAAAAGGTTTTACAGCTCAAGACTTTAAAGTTTACCATCCTGGCGGCAAACTAGGTGCGAGCCTGATGCATGTGAAAGATGTCATGCACACGGGTGATCATTTACCAGTCGCCCAGAACGGTATGCTCATGAAAGAAGCTCTCGTTTTGATGACCCAAAAGGGATTTGGCGTTCTCGGCATTACCAATAATGATGGAGTACTCATTGGCATCATCACGGATGGTGACTTACGTCGTCATATCAGCCCGGACTTTCTGGATAAGAAGGTCGAGGATGTCATGACACACAACCCCAAAACGATCGAAGAGACGCTTCTGGCGCCCTCAGCACTGGAAGTAATGAACTCACTCAAGATCAGCTCACTCTTCATTGTCAGTAATGATAAGCCAGTTGGAATCATACGCACACTTGATCTTCTGAAAATCGGAGCGGCCTGACCCGCACTTGGAACAAGCTCTTTGATGCCCGAGATGTGTTCACCCTCGGGCATTTTGATTCTCATAGCCATCCATTTGGTTCACATCTTCCAACAGCACAACCTGATTTTTGCCATTTATTAGGATTTGGTTAGCCTTAATACCCCAAATTAACACTAGTTAAATTGCCTCATCAAAGGCGCACATTCGGGTAAGCTAAATGGATCTAGCCACGATAATCGGCGTTATCGCTGCTTGCGTAACTGTGCTGATAGCTATCTTTCTGGGTGGAAGCTTCAGTCAGTTCGTTGACCTTCCTTCCATCTTGATCGTGGTTGGTGGCGGTCTCGCAGCCACACTCGTGAGATTCCCTCTAAATGGGTTGCTCAGTGCTTTTGGTATGGGAGCAAAACTCGCTTTCACCCATAAGAAGATCGAGCCTCGCGAGCTTGTCGAGAATATCGCTCATCTTGCAGAAACGGCTCGTAAGGAAGGCCCACTCGGTCTGGAGAATGTCGAGATTGAGGAACCGACCCTCGCCAAAGGTATGCAATATGTGGCTGATGGTTACGACTACAATCTCATTCGCGACTCCATGGAGAAAGAGCGAGACCTCTACCTGACCCGCTTGAATGAAGGCGCTCGCGTATACCGCGCGCTTGGCGACTCAGCTCCTGCCTTTGGCATGATCGGGACACTTGTCGGTCTGGTACAGATGCTAGCGACTATGGATGATCCATCCACAATCGGCCCCTCCATGGCAATTGCGCTTCTGACAACGCTGTACGGCTCACTCATCGCAAACGTTGTGTGCATCCCGGTTGCCGATAAACTGGACTCCAAATTTGAGCAGGAAGAGCTAAATCAAACCCTCGTCATCGACGGCGTTTTGCAGATTCGTGAAAGCAAAAGCCCATCGCTGATCCGCGAAATGTTGCTCGCTTACATCCCAGAAAAAGGCCGCAGCGATATGATCGAAGCGGCAGCTTAGTCCTTCGGCAAGGGAGAAACACAATGGCAGGCAGAAAAAAAACAGCTCCCGCAGGCGCACCCGCATGGATGCTTACGTTTGCTGACTTGATGTCTCTTCTTGTGTGCTTCTTTGTTTTGATTATCTCGTTTTCCGTACAGGACAAGCAGAAACTTCAAGTCGTTGCAGGTTCTATCAAAGACGCATTCGGCATCAAACAGGTGACCAAACGCGCAGGCGTTCTTGAAATCGAAGGCGTGCCACTACGCGACTTTATGAAAGACATCACCTACGAGAAGCAGATTACAGACGCTGATTTTGCGACTGAAAGCCATCCGGAAAAACGGAAACAAGGCCCGGAAGCAAACACTCACACCACCAAAAAGGCAGACATCGAGAAGCCGAGACAGTTTGCAACTGCAGTTGTTTCGCTCCGGCAGGCTTTTCAGGAAATGCCTGAGATCACAGAGATCTCCAACAACATCATTCTTGAAGAAACCGATGAAGGCCTTAACATCCTGATCGTGGATCAGGAAGGCCGTTCAATGTATCCGGAAGGGTCAAAATACCCTTATGAGATAACAAGGCAGCTACTCGCTAAAATGGCGCCTGTTCTGGCAAAAATGCCAAACCGTGTCCGCATTACCGGACACACGACGACAGGACAGCTCATCACAGCTCCAAGTGAAACTGGCTGGGAACTCTCAGCAGATCGCGCAAACACAGCACGACAGATTCTTTCCGAGTATGGTCTGCCCTCGAACAATATTCATTCTGTAGTGGGAAAAGCTGATTCTGAACCTCTCTTCCCGAATGACCCATATCTTGCAGCAAACCGCCGCATTTCAATTCTGCTGATGGCAGAAGAACCGCCGCTGCCACCAGATTTCAATCCATATCAATAGGCCTAGGCCTCTTCGCCTTCTGAAGCTGCTTCCACAATGAGAGTTGTGCCTTCTTGGCCGACGACTTTCACATGGGCACCTGCTGGTAAATCCGGGCCATTTACACGCCAAATAGAGTCACCAATCTCAAGCGTGCCTTTGCCATGAGCGAGTGCCTGCTTCAACACAAACACACGTCCTTGATATCGGCTCCCTCTTTTATTGAGATGCGGATCACCTTCTTTGTCATCGTCTTTAACAGTCAAACGACGACCAATAAGGAGGAAGCTGACAGACAAGACACCCCACAGCACAAGCTGCCAGCGCCAGTCCATATCAAAATATGCAACCAGAGCGCCAACAACGAGAGCCGCTGCCCCAAACCAGATCAGGAATGAGCCAGGAACAGCTAACTCAAGCCCAATAAGAACAAGCCCGGAGGCAAACCAAACCCAAGGTTCGATACTGTTTTGGAACAGCTCAATCAGCATATCGATCAGCCCTCTGAATTACCGGTATTTGGAATACGGCTGGAACGACGGTGTTCGTTGTCCCTCAGTACTTCTTTGCTTATTTCAGCAATACCGGCAAGGCTTCCAATCATCCCAGTTGCTTCCATAGGCAGAATGAGAGTTTTCTGGTTTGGAGACTTTGCAAGTTCACCGAACGCTTCAACATATTTGTTAGCCACAAAGTAATTGATCGCACCCATGTCACCTTTGGCAATCGCCTCAGAAACCATCATGGTAGCCTTAGCTTCAGCTTGTGCCAGACGCTCACGTGCTTCAGCATCGCGCATAGCAGCTTGCTGGCGGCCTTCCGCTTCCAGAATGAGTGACTGCTTCACACCCTCTGCCTTAGCAATCTCGGCCTGCCGGGCACCCTCAGCTTCCAGGATCGAAGCACGCTTCTCACGCTCAGCTTTCATCTGACGACCCATCGCATTCACCAGATCGCTCGGAGGGTTGATGTCCTTGATCTCAATACGGGTGATCTTCACGCCCCATGGCTCACAAGCCGCGTCAACAACACGCAGCAAACGAGCATTGATTTCATCACGATTGGAGAGCAGTTCGTCCAGATCCATGGAACCCATAACACTACGAATGTTGGTCATGGTCAGATTCAGAATCGCATTCTGCAAGCCTAGAACTTCATAGGCCGCCTGCGAGGCGCTCAACACCTGATAGAAAGTCACACCATCAGCAGTAATCGTTGCATTGTCTTTGGTGATCACTTCCTGCGCTGGAACATCAAGCACCTGCTCCATCATATTCAACTTATGACCAATCTGGTCAATGAACGGGATGATGATGTTCAGACCCGGATGCAGCGTCTTCCGGTATTTTCCAAAGCGTTCAACTGTGTAGTTGTAGCCTTGAGGAACCATCTTCGCGCCAGCAAATACAACAAAAATGATCACAGCCACTAAAATGAGGACAGTAATCGAACTACCTGTCAAAATATCCATATCTATTAATCCTTTGGAGGAATTTGCCTTAACTATCGTAGCTTTGTCCCATTAAAACCAGAGAAAACTGCACGAATAAATGCCAAAGAGCACCGCTTCCTAAAAGAAACGAGTGCTCTTCTTTACATAGTAAATTAAAACTTAACTTCTAGATCCAACCCTGAAGCTCACGGCGAACCACATTCTCCAGCACAGCCATACCTTCAGGAGCATCATTGAGGCATGGAATATGGGTAAACTGCTCCCCTCCATGTTCTTCAAAGATCTCTGCTGCTTCACCAGCGATTTCTTCCAGAGTTTCAAGGCAGTCAGCTACAAAGCCCGGATTCAAAACGGCAATCCGTTTCACACCATCTTTCGCCAGCTTCTCAACTGTCTTGTCCGTGTAAGGCTGTAACCATTCTTCTGGACCAAAGCGAGATTGGAAGGTGATCTGAAGCTTCGTCTCATCCCACCCAAGCTTCTCACGCAACAAGCGAGTCGTTTTCTGACAATGGCAGTGGTACGGATCGCCCTTATCAAAGTAGCTCTGCGGAATGCCGTGGAAAGACGCGAGAACCATCTCTGGTTCTTCATCCAGCTCACTGAGCTTGTTCTTGATCGAAGCAGCAAGCGAGTCAATGTAAGTATCGTCATCATGATAAGGCGGCACAATACGAATGGTCGGCTGCCAGCGCATCTTCAAAAGTGAACGAAAGACTTCATCGTTTACGGTCGCCGTCGTCGAAGCTGAGTATTGCGGATACAACGGGAAGACGAGAATACGGTCGCAACCCTTTTCCCTCAGCGCATCAAGACGGCTCGCAATGGATGGATTGCCATAACGCATAGCCCAATCGACAACAACATTGTCACCCAGCCCCGAAAGCATCTCAGAAAGCTTGTCAGACTGACTCCGTGTAATGGTGCGCAACGGACTTTCATCCAGCTCGTTGTTCCAGATCTCTTTGTAGGCCTCACCAGACTTTTGCGGGCGCTTGCTCAAGACAATTCCATGCAAAATGGGCAACCAGAGAAAACGCGACCACTCAATGACGCGGCGATCTGAGAGAAACTCTGCCAGATAACGACGCATGGACCAGTAATCTGTCCCGTCTGGTGTCCCAAGATTTACAAGAAGCACACCCACTTTCCCAAAGGAGACCGGAGGGTGGTTTTCTTGCTTTGTTGCGTTACCGCTTGTGCTCTGGTTCATGAGACCCCTATGCGCATCAGATCCAATCCAATTGCTAAATAGAGTTTCCCAATGCTCGCGCCAAGGTCAAACCCTATGATTTTCTGATTATTACCGTGAAACTACCCAAAATAGAAAAATGCCAGCCCACATACGCAGACTGGCATTCTCAAAATCGATCAAATCAAAAGCTGCTATGCAGTCACTTCACGTTCGTCAGAAATCACTTTGCCATCATTTGGCAAGGTATTGGGGGCAACCAGCTCCACGTCACCATTGAGGCCAGTGTGCTCTTTCAGAGATTTTTTCAAAGCCGCAATGAATTCATCACTTGCAGCTTCAGTCTCGACCTTCAGGATCATATGGTCCTGCTCACCCTGGCGCACGACTGAGAGACGCGCACGCCCGGCCTCATCACCAGCGTTTTTACGCAGGCGCTCAATCTGTGCCGGGTCAACAAACATGCCCTTCACTTTGGTACGTTGGTCTGCCCGCCCCATCCACCCTTTCAGGCGCATATTCGTACGACCGCACGGCGAAATGCCCGGTAGCACTGCAGACAAATCTCCCGTTGCAAAACGAATAAGCGGATAGGTTGGCGAGAATGTCGTCACGACCAACTCTCCCACTTCACCCGGAGCAACAGGTTCTCCCGTTCCAGGACGAACGATTTCAATAATGAAATCTTCGTTGGCGATCAGACCTTCCATGGCTTCACTTTCATAAGCCACGATACCTAGATCAGCCGTCGCATAGGCTTGCAGAACTTTCACGCCGCGACTTGCGTATTCCTCACGCAAGCTCGGATAAAGCGCCCCACCGGAAACAAGACTATATTTGATGGAACTTACATCAGCCCCCAACTCGGCAGCACGGTCCAGAATAACCTTCAGATAGTCCGGAGTACCGGCATAAGCCGTCGGGCGCAGGCTCGAGATCGCAGAAACCTGCATGTCCGTATTACCAATACCTGCTGGGAAGACCACACAGCCATATGCACGTGCACCCTGATCCAGAATGAACCCACCCGGTGTCATGTGATAGGACAGCGCATTGTGAACGATATCACCCGGACGAATTCCAGTCGCATGGAACGCACGCGCTGATTTCCATGGATCAGCTTCGGATCCCTGCGGTTCCCAGATTGGTCCCGGAGACATAAAGATGCGTTTGTATGTAGAAAAGTCACCAGAAGCGAACCCACCAAGTGGGGGCTCTTCAGCCTGAGCAGCAAGAAGGTCCGACTTTCGGAGAACAGGGAGCTTAGCCAAAGCTTCACGGCTCGTGACTTCAGCTGGGTCAACATCTGCCAGATGCTTTGCCCAACCAGACGCCTCGTTCTTTGCCATGGCAATCTGCCCCGGCAGCCGAGCCATCAAATCAGCTTCTCGTTCCTCTGGGGACCGGATCTCCAACTCATCAAAATATTGGTTTCCCATAGAAGCCCTCCCATGGCCTCAAACATCTTCCCAGCAGGAGACGAAAGCCTCCCGCAAATTTATTGGACAGGTACTCTAGTTAAACCCGACAGGATCAACGCGGCCCTGACAATCAGATTGCACCGGCTTCGCGGCCAACAGTAACTCACTCATCGGGGTATTTGGCTCAACCCTGCCCTTCAGATTGATAAAGAGCTCGGTAATTAAACCACCTTTGCAACGCACCTGAACGCGGTTCCCGGCACCAGCGCCAAAGGTTTCATCAAAAGCCGCACGAACCTGCGCTGTCGTGAGCACCTCACCGATGTTGGCGGCAAACAGATCACGGACAGCTGAACCGTTCAATTGCTCCATAAGATCAAGAGATTCTGCGTAATACTCTTCTGCATTGTCACTGTAACAAGTGCCGTGCTTCACCCATTCATAACGGTCCAGATGGGATTGAGCGCCCGGCATCACCTTGTCCAGCTCTTCACGAGTTGCATCATCCAACTCAACTGGAGGCAACTGCCCCCGTGTAGAACGCTCTTCTGCCAGACGCTTTTCTTCCCGCGTTACTCCACACCAGAAGTTGCCACGCGGTTGAGGCCACAAACCATGCAATGCAAAGTGGCTCGCATCAAACCGTCCTTCCACCTGAGAAGAACACTCTGGTATCTCTTGATGTGTTTGACAAAAAGCAGGTTGCCAGCTCGCAGCAAGCAGGAACTCAGCGTCTGCCGAAGGCCCTTTGACAGCAGGGCGAACCACATTTGATCCGGCAGAACCTCCAGAACCATTGCCAGTATTCAGCCCGCTACCATCAGCTTCAACCAGATGCAGACCACAGGAAACATCCACCCAACGCTCAGCTGGATTTACGCCATTCATGCGAATGAAGTAATGAGATGCCTGCGATTTGTTCTTCCCAAGCAGTTCATAGGCACGCATCCGTTCCACATGAACGTTTCCAGGATTTGTCTGCTTACGAATAGATTGAAATGCTGGACAGGCTTCCTCTGCAAGAAAGAAACCGTCCAATTTCACTTGAGAAGCAGCAGGCAAAACAGAGGCCACGCTCAAAAGCGCAGCCCCGACAATCACTTTAGAAAGAAAATGCATGTGGTCCTCCAAAATACCTTTTGCAGCAATAAGCAGCATGCAGATTATTCAAAACCAGATACATTGACTTCCTGTGACAGTTCACCCCCACTATTTTAGGGGCAAGTTCTCAATTAGTGTAGATTACGCCAACCACCGTTTGCGGCGTTTGTAGTGTTTGCCATCACGGAAGGATTTACGCCCCTCTCCGCCAACACCTAGATAGAACTCTTTCACGTCTTCGTTTTCGCGCAAAGAATCAGCATCACCATCCAGCACGATACGGCCAGCTTCCATGATGTACCCATAGGTCGCGTACTTAAGCGCAACGTTGGTATTCTGCTCAGCAAGAAGGAAGGACACACCTTCATTCTTGTTCAGCTTCTTCACGATCTCAAAGATTTCTTCCTGCAACTGTGGAGCAAGGCCCATGCTTGGCTCATCCAGCAAAATCATGTCTGGGCGGCTCATCAAGGCACGACCCACTGCACACATCTGCTGCTCACCACCAGAAGTATAACCCGCTTGAGAACCCCGGCGCTCACGCAAACGCGGGAAGTAGTCATACACCATTTCCAGATCGCGCTTGATCTCAGCATTGCCATCTTTGCGGGTATAGGCACCAGTCATCAGATTATCTTCAATGGAAAGGTGGCCAAAACAACGACGGCCTTCCATGACCTGAATGCATCCGCGCTGAACCAGCTCATTCGGAGAAAGCGCCTGAACTTGCTTTCCTTGGAAAATGATATTGCCCTTCGTCACTTCTCCACGCTCCGCTTGCAGCAGGTTGGAGATTGCTTTCAGGGTCGTTGTCTTACCGGCACCGTTCGCACCCAGCAGAGCAACAATACCACCCTTAGGCACGGTCAAAGAAACACCTTTGAGAACCAGAACCACGTGGTCGTAAATGACTTCGATGTTGTTGATAGACAAAATGTCTTCGGCAACCTGCAGGTTAGCGGCTGGTGCCTTGGATTTTGATGTCTGTTCTGCAATTGCGTTCATGAGATCAGCCTTAACCTGCGAACATTCCGATTGTTTGAATTCGATAAATTGGCCGGGCACCACCGCGCCCGACCAAAACAACAAGGCTTAGTTACAAGCGAGGTCGCCACGACCAGGCCAAGGAGCATTGTTTTTCGCGTAGTCAGCAGCTTTTTCCAGCTCAAGCGGCTTGATCAGTTCACGGTTTGGAGTCAGCAGGTCACTTGCCTGTACAAACTCTTCGCCGTTCCACTCAAGCATCCATGCACCAGAGTGACCTGTATGGTTGTCACAAGCCATCTTCAGTGGAGGTGTCATGCCCTTCATACCCAGCTCTTCAAGGCGAGCTGCAGTGATGTCCAGATTTTCAAGGCCCCAGCGCAGCTGTTCAGCATTGATGTTCTTCTCACCAAAATGATCTTGAGCAGTTTTCGCTGCTTCAGCCAGGATCATGGAGATGATAACACCACGCTGATAGAAGACAGTATCCATGTCAGCTTCAGATTTGATCTCTGAGTTGCCTTTGGAAACTATATGCTTACGGATGTCTTCAAGAACTGGATAGTTACCTGGAACGTTAAAGCTGACCGACTTGTAGCCCTTCGCTTTTACACCAACGTTCTGCAAGTCAGCATCAGAGCCAGACCACCAGATGCCAATGAAGTTTTCCATTGGGTAACGGGTCTTAACCGCTTCGGTGATCGCACCGGCGTTCATCGCACCCCAACCCCACATAACAACGTTGTCTGGACGCTCACGACGAATCTGCAACCACTGTGCAGACTGGTTCTGCATCTCTTTCAGACCAACAGGGATCGGAACCAGCTTGAAGTCATGCATTTCTGCAAGCTTTTCCAGAAGCGGAATTGGCTCTTTACCGAATGGGTGATCAAGATGCAGAAGAACGATCTTCTTACCCTTCAGCGAAGACATGTCACCACCAGCAATGTAGTCGAGGATCATGTACGCGCCATCCCAGTAAGACACTGGTGGGTTAAACGCCCAAGCAAACGTATCACCGTCTGACATTGGCGAGAAACCGTAACCAGGTGCCAGAATTGGAATACGGTCCACGTTGGTACGAGGCATAACCTGCAAAGTAATACCGGTTGACCATGGCTGTGTTACGAGAGCTTCTCCCTTAGTCTTCTCGTAGCACTCAACGCCTTTATTGGTGTTGTAACCAGTTTCACACTCGATGTAATCGATTGGCACACCACCGATACCGCCATCACGCTCGTTCAGCATGAGCATGTAGTCACGCTGGCCATTCATGATTGGCGTACCAGTACCCGCAAATGGGCCAGTACGGTATGTCAGGTTTGGAAAGTTAAGACCGTCTGCTGCCATTGCAGCTGTGCTCATAGCAACTGCAATGGCACCTGCTGCAACAGCCTTACCTAAATTCGTAAAGTGTTTCATATTTTCCTCCGCGTTTGCGGCTCCCGCCGCGGACCATTTCCTCTATTCCCCAGCTGCTCCCGCAGTTCTTTATTAGTGAGGGAATGGCCAAATGATGAGCTTTTCACGAATAAGCGCCCAGAACCGCGCAAGACCGTGAGGCTCGACAATCAAGAACATGATAATGAGAGAACCAACCACCATAACGTTGACATGTTCCATGGTGGCAGAACCGATACTCAGGCCAAGCATTTCTGGCAGAAGGTTCAGCACAACTGGCAGAGCCACAATCAGGATCGCTCCAAGGAAGTTCCCCATCACACTGCCAAGGCCACCAATGATCGCGATAAAGACGATCTGGAAACTCATTGGAATATCAAAGAGATTTGGCTCAGCAGCACCTTTCCAGAAAAACACCATCAGCGCACCAGCAATACCCACGATATAGGAGCTGACAGCAAAGGCAGAAAGCTTTGCACGCATCAAGTTGATGCCCACCAGCTCCGCAGCAATATCCATGTCGCGAACAGCCTTCCATGTACGACCATACCGGCCACGTGTCAGGTTGATCATCGCAAAGGTCACAACGGAAACAATGCCAAGAACAAAGTAGTACTGAACCATAGGCGACGCATTCGGGCCTGTTACAACAAGACCGAAAATATCCATGGTGCGTACTTCAATCGCGCCGGATGCATTGTAGTTGTAAAGCCACGCCCACTTCTCAAAGAGCCACACCAGGAAAAACTGCGAAGCAAGCGTCGCAATCGCAAGGTAGAAACCTTTAATGCGCAGCGACGGCAAACCAAACGCGACCCCAACCGCAGCAGAGAAGAAGCCAGAAAGGAACAACGCAACAATGATGTTCATTTCTGGGAAGATCGTAGTGATCTTATAGCAAGCATAAGCACCAACGCCCATGAAGCCCGCAGTACCCAGCGAAAGCTGCCCGGCATAACCGGTCAGAATATTCAGACCAAGCGATGCCAGAGAATAAATCAGCACTGGCACAAGCAGAGCCTTGTAGGTGAACTCCGATGCGAACATCGGAAAGACCACATACATAGCGGCAAGGATCACAACCAGCAGGACCATATCCTGCTTGATTGGGAAGAGCGCCTGATCACTTTCATAGGTCGTTTTGAACTGACCAGAAGTTCTGTAAAACACGTCAGGCCTCCCTTACACGCGCTCGATGATTTTCTCACCGAACAGCCCTTGCGGACGGAACAGTAAAACAATCAAAGCAAAGATAAAGGCGAACCAGGTTTCGGTGTTGCCACCAAACAGAGGCTGACCCCAGTAAATTTCGAAGACTTTTTCCAGAAGACCGATAGCAATACCGCCGATAATCGCGCCGGATACAGATTCCAGACCACCAAGCATCAGCACTGGCAAGGCCTTGTACGCAATCACTTCCAGAGCAAACGATACACCAGCCCGAGCACCCCAGACGACGCCGGTAGCAAGAGCAATCACACCAGCAATAAACCAGACCAGAACCCAGATAGTGCTGAGGGAGATACCAACAGACAACGCTGCAGTATGATCATCACCCAGCGCACGGATCGCGCGACCCATCGCAGATTTGTTCAGGAACACCAGCAGGCTGATAACCAGCACGATCGCCATAACAACCGCGAACACGTCTTTCTCTTCCAAAAGCAGGAAGCCGCCGAACGGTTCAAATTCAATAGCACCGGTTGGAATACCAAGCGCTTCGGTGATCATCACCTTGTTCTCACCACCGAACACGAACTCACCAAAACCGATGAGGAACATGGTGATACCGATGGTTGCCATGAACAGAATGATGTCTGGCTGCCCGACAAGCGGACGAAGCACAACACGCTCAACGCTCATTGCCAACGCATACATGATGCCAAGAGTAAGCGGCATCGCGATTGCAGCAGCAACAAACTCGTTGCCAACAAAAGGAACCAGGAAGGTATGCAGGCCAACCAAAGACAGCGCAGCAAACACAACCATAATGCCTTGCGCAAAGTTAAAGATGCGCGAGGATTTAAAGATGAGAACGAAACCAAGTGCAATCAGCGCATAAAGAACACCGGAGACGAGACCTTCCCACAACACCTGTAGAAAGAAGTCCGGCATTCCGTACATCTGAACAAATGGATCAATTAGTACGTTATAAAGTGTTTCCATGGGGGTGCTCCCTAGTGTGACACGCCCAGATAGGCATCAATAACTTCTGGGTTGCTCTGCACTTCTTCTGGCACGCCATCAGCGATCTTGCGGCCATAGTCCAAAACAACGACACGGTCGGAAAGGTCCATCACAACACCCATGTCATGCTCAATCAGAGCAATCGTAGTGCCGAGCTGATCATTCACATCCAGAATGAATCGGCTCATGTCCTCTTTCTCTTCCAGGTTCATCCCTGCCATCGGCTCATCGAGCAGCAGCAGTTCTGGCTCCATCGCCAACGCACGAGCAAGCTCAACACGCTTCTGCAAGCCGTAAGGAAGCGTTCCCACTGGCGTGCGACGAATATGCTGGATTTCGAGAAAGTCGATGATTTCCTCGACCTTCTTACGGTGCTCAATCTCTTCCCTCTGAGCAGGTCCCCAATAGAGCATCTGCCAGAATAAGTTCTGCTTCATCCGCGTTGCACGTCCAGCCATGATGTTATCCAGCGTGGACATACCCTTAAACAAAGCAACATTCTGGAAAGTTCGAGCGATACCCTGACTAACCGCAAGGTGCGGTTTCATGGACCTGCGCTTCTCACCGTTGAAGGTGATCACACCTTCCTGAGGCTGATAGAAACCATTGATTACGTTGAGCATGGACGTCTTGCCAGCACCATTGGGACCAATGATCGCGCGAATTTCACCCTTCTTGATGTTGAAGGAGATATTCGTGATTGCCTTAACGCCGCCAAAGGAGAGAGAAACGTTCTCAAGATCCAGCAGAACCTCGCGCTCCTCGGCCCTTTTTTTGACCTCTTCGAGCGTTGGATCCATTACAGTCATTCTGCCGCCTCCCCAATCGCGGACATTGCTTTAGTGCTATGGGTGTCCATGTCCCGGATCTCGACGGTGGCTTCAATCGTGCCTTGACGGCCATCTTCAAAGGTCACCTCGGTCACCACATGCTTGGAGATCTCACCTGCATAAAATGCTTCAATCAGAGGCGCATAACGGTCAGCAACGAAGTTACGACGGACTTTCTGAGTACGTGTCAGCTCGCCATCATCCGGATCCAGCTCTTTATGCAGAACAAGGAAACGTTTGATCTGGGCACCAGCCATCATTGGTTCTTCAAAAAGATCCTTGTTCACCTGATCCACATGGCTTTGGATTGTTTTGTAAACGTCAGGATGTGCGGCCAGTTCCTGATAGGAAGCATATGCAATGTTGTTCCGCTCAGCCCAGTTACCAACCGCAACAAGGTCAATATTCACAAAGGCACAAACGTAGTCGCGCTCGTTTCCGAAGGTCACAGCTTCTTTGATGTTCGGGAAGAACTTCAGCTTGTTCTCAATGTACTTCGGCGCAAACATGGAGCCATCAGTCAGCTTGCCTACGTCCTTCGCACGGTCGATGATCTTCAGGTGCCCATTCTCAAGGAACATGCCAGCATCACCAGTGTGAACCCAGCCATCCTCAGTCTTGGTGGTCTTCGTTGCCTCATCGTTCTTGTAGTATCCAAGGAACGCACCCGGCGAGCGATACATAACCTCACCACTCTCCGCGATCTTCACTTCAACATCTGGCATAGGAACGCCAACCGTATCAGCATAAATCTGGCCATCAGGCTGAGAGGTAATGAACACGGAAGATTCCGTCTGCCCGTAAAGCTGCTTCAGGTTCAGGCCGATTGAACGGTAGAACTTGAAGATCTCAGGACCAATCGCTTCACCCGCGGTGTAAGCCACACGAACACGGGAAAAACCCATCTCGTTCTTCAGCGGCCCATACACACAGAACTCACCAACAGCATACTTCATGCGCTCAAAAAGAGAGACTTTCTCTCCATTCAAAATGCGCTCACCAACTTGGTTCGCATAATTGAGGAAGTAGTCAAACAGCTTCTTCTTCATCTTGCCCGCATCTTCCATGCGAACTGTGATGTGCGTCAGCATACCCTCAAACACCCGCGGCGGTGCAAACATGTAAGTTGGGGCAATTTCCTTGCGGTCAATCGAAACTGTTTCCGGACCTTCAGGACAGTTCACGCAGTACCCGGCTGTAAGACACTGTGCGTAGGAGAACACATGGTCACCAACCCATGCCATCGGCAGGTATGCGACTGTGTCTGCATTCTCATCCAGGTTATCAAACTTGTTCGCATTCTGAACAGCAACAACCAGGTTATTGAAGGTCAGCATCACCCCTTTCGGACGACCAGTCGTACCGGAGGTGTAAAGGATCACAGCAACGTCTTCACTCTTGCCAGCACTGACGGCATCAAACCAGTCATCAGCAAGCTTCTCATCATTGTCGAGCAGAGTCTGCCCGGCTTCCTGAACGCTCAGGTAACGATGAAGGCTTGTGTGGTCGTAATCACGAAGGCCTTTAGGGTCTTCGTAAATGATGTGCTCGAGCAACGGTAGCTTCTCGGACATCTCAAGCAGCTTATCAACCTGCTCCTGATCTTCAACAACCGCAAAGCGCACTTCTGCGTGGCCAAGCACGTAGCCGATCTCTTCTGCCACTGAGTCAGAATAGACTGGGATCGGAATACCACCCAACGCCTGCACGGCGGCAAAAACCCAATAAAGATGCGGACGGTTTGCACCAATCACCGCAACCTTGTCGCCTTCTTTGCACCCAAGGCTCTTGAGCCCAAGAGAAAGCTTGCGCACTTCTCCAAGGACCTCACGCCAGGTCCAGCTCTGCCAGATCCCGAGGTCCTTTTCGCGATACGCGGGACGATCCCCCCATTCCCGCGCATTCCGAATAAGCAACTGCGGAAATGTGTCCATACCCGCTGACGGAGGCACCTGCATCTTTGAATCACCTCTCACCAAAGGTCATCTTGTGCCTTTGGTCTGCCTGTTTACTCTGAGGAAATACGAAAGACTAATAGCCCCGCCTCGCAAGTCCTCCACCTGCGAGTTCCTCCCTGGACTTATTCTTAGCAAGATACGAAAGCTTTTTTAATGGGTTTTATTCATTGCGCGTTGCAACCTTGAGCACTTGTGCAATGCAAAACTGTGATATTTCAACGAGTTACATTCAAAAAACTCTATACTAAGGTATACATGCATTATATTTGTCACGCATAAGCGAAATACTATAGGTAAATCAATGCCCAATACTTTTGAATAGGTTTCAATTCCTTTTTGTAGATCATTGGACTAAGTCAAAAAAGAATCACTACTTTGGGCTATGGGCACTGCAACAAAAAAGGGGCGCGAATACTCGCGCCCCTTACATATACTAAGCAATTAATACTTTTAGCCGTAGATCACTTTTGGCAACCATGTTGCCATTTCCGGCAGGTACCACAGGATGATCAGCATCAGAACCTGAATGAGAACAAACGGGATGATACCGAAGTAAATGTCTGAGGTTTTCACTGACGGCGGCGCCACACCCCGCAGGTAGAACAACGCAAAGCCGAACGGAGGCGTCAGGAACGATGTCTGCAAGTTTACAGCCATCATCACACCCAGCCATGCAGGGCTCATCGGTTCACCATTAGGCATCTCAAGCTGCAGCAGAATTGGTGCAACAAGCGGAACAACCACGAACACGATTTCCAGAAAGTCCAGGAAGAAGCCCAGCACGAACATTACAGCCATAACCGCAATGATCGCACCCAGCGCACCACCCGGCAGACCAGTCAGCGCTTCCTTCACCAGTTCCTCACCACCCAGATCACGGAAGATCAGGGAGAAGAATGTTGCGCCGATCAGGATCACAAACACCATACAGGTGATCTGTGTGGTCGACTGCATCACTGGCATAAGCACTTTCTTCGCCATCACGCGGTAAAGCGAAACGAGCAACCCATAAGCAAGCACTGCGCAGGCAAAACCAGCAACCCAAATACCAATCATATCACCGGTTGGGATCTCGTTACGTGCAACACGCAGGTCCATGAAGGATGTCAGAACCAACATCACAACAAGAGACAGCACAGCCAGATACACCGGCCAAGGCTTGTCTTCTTCCATGCGGTATCCAGCAAGCAACAACGCACCAACAGCACCCACAGCAGCAGCTTCAGTTGGTGTCGCAATACCTACGAGAATTGAACCAAGCACCGCGATAATAAGCGCAATTGGCGGCACAAGAGCATGAAGAACCTGACTGAGGGTTGGTCCCGCAGATCCATCATCACGCATTGGAGGCGCTTTGTGCGGCTGTGTGAACGCAACAAACAGCTGGTACACAATGTAAAGGCCAACAAGTGCAAGACCTGGAATAAGCGCCCCTGCAAACAAATCCCCTACAGAGAATGGATCTGGAGCAAAGTTACCCATCTCACGCTGAGCGATCTGGTAGCCGTTGGAAAGCTGGTCAGCAAGGAACACAAGCACGATGGAAGGCGGAATAATCTGCCCCAGCGTACCCGAGGCCGCAATCGAACCGCAGGCAAGACGCGGGCTGTAACCGTTACGCAGCATGGTCGGCAGAGACAAGAGCCCCATGGTGACCACAGTTGCGCCAACAATACCGGTTGAGGCAGCAAGCAGAGCGCCCACAATCGTTACAGAAAGCCCCAGACCGCCCGGCATACGCCCAAACAACCGGCCCATGGTTTCCAGCAGCTCTTCCGCAACCTTGGAACGCTCCAGCATCACACCCATAAAGATGAAAAGCGGAACCGCAATCAGGGTTTCGTTGGACATGGTGCCGAAAATTCGGCTCGGAATTGCGCCTAGCGTCACGCTGCCGCCAAAGAACGACGCGATCAGAGCGAAAATCAGTGCGACACCAGCAAGAGTAAATGCAACAGGGAAGCCCGCCAACAAACAAATACAGGCAACCGCAAACATCAAAATATCAAGAGTATGAAGAAGTCCATCCATCTCCGATTACTCCTGGATCTGACGAAATGAGTCGAGTGCCTTCTTGTCACCGCGAAGGGCAAGAACACTTCGAAGAATAATGGCGACACCCTGTAAGGAAACCAGAACGGCAAAGGCAATAATCGCACTCTTCAGAAGATACCGTCCTTGAATACCGGATGCCTCCTGAGACCCTTCCCAGATTGCCCAGGAACTGAGCACATAGCCCCAGGACCAGTAAATAATCACCGCACACATCGGAAGAAGGAAGAACACCGAACCGAGCAGATCAACCATCGCTTTGATACGTGGGCGAGCATCCCGGTAAAAGATATCGACCCGCACGTGCCCATCTACGCTTAGCGTATAAGCAGCAGCCGACATAAACAGGAAACCGTGCATGTAGGTGATGGATTCTTGCATCCAGATGGAACCGATACCAAAAACGTATCTCATCACCACCACTGTAAATTGGACAAGCACAATGCCCAAAGTCAGCCAGGCGCAACTCTTGCCGATGCCACGATTGACTGAGGTAATCAGGTTCATTAGGGCGCGCATGCCCGCCTCTTCGTCTTGGTCTAAACCAAGCCTCTAGGATTATTATTGGGCCCCAAAGGCCAAGATAGAGCTCTTGAAAGAAAAGCTCCCCGCAAGGATTGCGGAGAGCGTGTGCAGCAATAAGTAAAATTAACCCAGGATACGATCGCGAGCTGTCAGGTAGTTACGCTCAGCAAGGCTGGACCATGCAGAGGTTTCCTTACGAGATTTGAGGTAGCTTTCGTAGATGCGCTTGGAGAGGTCATCTGTTTCAGCCACTTCAGCAACAACTTCTTCAGCTTTACGGCCGATTGCATCGAACACGTCATCAGAGAAGTCACGAACCTGAACGTTGTGCTTGGTCAGGAGAGTTTCCAGAGCAGCACCGTTGTTGTGGTTGTACTCAGCGAACATGTAGTTGTTCTCTGCCATACATGCAGAACGGATCAACTCCTGCTGACCAGGTGTGAAGCTTTCCCAAACACCTTTGTTCATGCCGAAGGACAGACCAGCACCTGGCTCATGGAAGCCTTTGGTGTAGTAGTACTTAGCAACTTTATAGAAACCAAACGCCATATCGTTCCATGCGCCAACCCACTCGGTTGCGTCGATCGCGCCGGACTGCATTGCAGGGAAGATTTCAGAGCCAGGAAGCGCAACAGCTGATGCACCAAGACGGCGAAGAACTTCACCACCCAGACCAGGCATACGCATTTTCAGGCCTTTGAGGTCTTCAAGAGATTTGATCTCTTTGT
This sequence comes from Pseudovibrio sp. Ad5, assembly GCF_001623095.1. NCBI lineage: Bacteria > Pseudomonadati > Pseudomonadota > Alphaproteobacteria > Hyphomicrobiales > Stappiaceae > Pseudovibrio > Pseudovibrio sp. Ad5. Next base: position 98,877 of record NZ_LMCH01000005.1, read on the forward strand.
TGAACCAGCCACCTGCCTGCAGACCGGTGTTACCAGCCAGGAAGGATTTAACGTTGAACTGACCAGCAAGCTCATCCCAAAGCTGTTGACCGCCACCGAAATGCATCCATGCTTCCAGCTCAGCAGCTGTCATGCCCATTGGAACGGCAGTGAAGAAGCCAAATGCTTTGTGCTTGCCGAGCCAGTAGTAGTCAGCAGCGTGGTACATGTCAGCTGTACCATTGGAAACAGCGTCGAAGCTCTCAAATGCAGGAACAAGTTCACCGGCAGCAAACAGCTTTACAGTCAGCTGACCTTCACTGGCAGCAGTGATGCGGTCAGCGATGCGCTGTGCGCCAGTACCGAGACCCGGGAAGTTCTTAGGCCAGGTGGTGACCATTTTCAGTTCGCGCTTACCAGCTGCGAGTGCTGGAGCTGCAAGAGTAGCTGCGCCAGCGGTTGCACCTGCCAAACCAGCATTTTTCAGAAAACTACGGCGGTCCATAAAAACTCCTCCCAAGAGCTTCTTAAATCAAATCTCTTTATGCCTCCGCAGAATTGAACCTCTTCCATTGAGATCTCTGCGACAACATGACCAACTTCTTATAACCCTAAAACTACGTGAAAATACAAGGAAATCTGCACTCTATTGGACAAATTAATTATTCTTGGATCAACTGAGCGTACCTCATCTATGCGTTTTCAACCGAAACCAGCCGCAACGTAACTATCGAAACATTTTTAGGAATCTCCGCCCTTGAGGGCTAACAATCAACCTCCAAAATCGGAATTCATAGCCTTTTATTTCAATGTTAATAAGTCAGCCTACATGACCTAACTGGCTTGAGCATTGCTCCATTAATTTTCTGGGTGAATTAAGCCACACAGGTGGTAGATGCTTTAAAATACAATAATTTAGAGGAAACTAATCTACAGTTTCAGTTGAAACTGAGCAGAGGTGCGCAGACACGATGCCACCCGATAAATCCGAGGCCTTAGACCTCAATCAGGTCGGCATTGCAAAGCGAAGACAGCTAACATTTAAAGATGCGTTCCGATGCACAAACAACTATCCACACGAAGGTGTGGTTTTCTACAGGTTCGCGCATTAACGATAGCGCGAATTTCTTCGAAAACGCCCATACGAAATTGCTTGAAAGCAAATTTCTCAGGCATTTCGAGAGCGATTCTTCCAAAAATTGCCGTAATCTAGAACAGACCTGCCGTTGCGCCACCATTCAGCCCAGCAATCAGCATCAACGTTCCCATCAGCAAAATAGTCAGAGCGCCAACCACCTCAAAACCGCGCAGAATAACCGTACCAGCCTGACTGTCGGCACCCCAGATCCGCAAGGCAACCTCACGCGAGAGCACTGCGAGACTCGCCAGAATAGAAACGGTAATACCTGTCCCCAATGCCATCACGAGCGTGGAGGCCACACCAGCCCAAATCATGCCCTGAGAAAACGCAAACGCAAGCACGATCAAAGCACCGGTGCATGGACGAAGCCCCACTGCCAGAATGATCGACCAGATGCTTGTGAGTGTCATGGCTGAGTTCTGAACCATCTTCGGATCCGGCGCATGCGCATGGCCACAGCTGGAACAAACCTCTCCATGCTCCGAATGCTCATGTTGATGATGGTCATGTGAATGACCGCAGCTCGAAGCAGGCTTTTTACCAAACCATGGCTTCAAAACACGTTGCCAAACAAGGTAGAGGCCAAGCAGGAAGACCAACACATAAGAGCCAAGCTCAAACCAGCGGGCTGTTGCATTAATCGCCGTACTGGTCAGATGCAAAAGGACTCCAGCCCCACCAACCAGCACAATCGCTGTCACTGCTTGCGCAAAGGCAGAAGCAAAGGAGAGCGCAATCCCTTTCTTCAATGTCTGCTCATCTGCAATCACGTAAGAAGAAATCACTGCCTTACCATGCCCCGGCCCTGCAGCATGAAACACGCCATACGCAAAGCTGATCAGCATCAGAAGCCACCCGGCAGAAGGATTGTTGCGGAAGTTTCTCAGCGCGCTTGTCAGCTTAAGATAAAACTCATTCTGCAACCGGGTAATGGTCGCCATGCCTTGCTGGAAAATATTCATATCCGGACCACGCAGCTCAGCAGTATCCGCAGTCTCACGCTCAGAAACGGAAGACAGCGTCATCGGCTCACCACCTTGCGCAAGCGCTGCCACAGCATCTTCTGCAGACGCAGGTGCACTCTCAACTGGCCCAGGTGTAATCTCGGAAATGAATTTAGTATTGCCCGTAGAAGCTGTTGTAGTCGCCACACCATCGCAAGACACAATCACCTGATTGACAAGCGCTGCTGTGTATCCCTGCAACTCTTCAGGAACATTCCGCTGGTCAGCACCGATCGTTGCCAACTGGGCAGCAATTTGCCCGTCCAGCTCAGGAGGATGGACCAGCTCAACAGAACATTTTCCGGGAGCATTCTTCAGCGTCACGGCCATATCTGCCTTAGGCCATTTAAAATCGATGTAGTAGGTTGGGTCATAAACATCGAGTGTGATCGGCTTGTCAGCCTTGATCTTCTCTTTGAGCGGCAGTGTAAAACTCAACTCCACCAATGACACGGGGCTCGTGTCTGGCTGGCTGCGACCAGCTGCAATCTCTTCAGCAATTGCTGCTCGGTCTTCATCGCTGATCAACCAGTAATCATCAAAGGCTACCTTGATCATTTTCATGGATGGATCAAATGGCTCAGAGAAATCTATCTCCGCTTTGCTGTCATCCCCAAACGTGAAGTAGCCGTACTCTCCAAGACCCTCAATGTTGATCTTAGCCAGCTCATCCAGCTCATTTCTCTCGAAAAATCCATTCTGATTGGCATCCAACCCCTGCACGGCATAGGCCGTGTACAGGTCGTCAAACAGCCATTTGTGCCGAATGTGGGTCAGATACCCGTCATCATCAAACACCAACTCGGCGCGCGCTTGCACAAACATATGCGGATGTGCTGCAACCTGTTGAGAAGGCAACAGAAATACCAGCAGCATGCAGAATGCGGTCAAAAACCGTAGGAGCTTATGAGACATGGCGCCTTAACAAAATATGAGAACCCGACACGACAAGTGTAATAAAATAACGGCAAATTCAAGACCCATTTATTGAAGGTCCTGAGATACGTTTTTCCCGTAATTTAGAACCATTCGGATAATTCTTCCGAATTTGATGCCCATCACCTACGAAATAAACCGGATATTGCTTTAAGAATAAACCAATATCCCCGCAACGCTTCTTGTTCAATTTCGTTTGGGAGGGCTGAATGAACGTGCCATTGCATAATAAAATAACGATCGATACCTACATGACCCCATTGGATCATCCAGAATTCGCTGGCCACGAGCAAATCGTATTTGCAACAGACAACGAAACGGGCTTGAAAGCGATCATCGCGGTTCACAATACCAACCGCGGTCCCGGTCTCGGTGGATGTCGCATGTGGAACTATGCAAGCGCAAATGAAGCTCTGACTGATGTTCTTCGTCTCTCAAAAGGCATGACCTATAAGAATGCGTTGGCTGACCTTGCTTTGGGAGGAGGAAAGTCAGTCATCATCGCAAACCCGCGCACTGATAAGACCCCAGAGCTTCTCAGAGCATTCGGCAGACACATCAATCGCCTTTCCGGTAGCTACATCACCGCAGAAGATGTGGGCATCAGCTCTGACGATATGGAAATCATTGGCAGCGAAACCCAGTTTGCTCGCGGGACAGATGCCACTGGTTTTGGCGATCCTTCGCCGTACACTGCACTGGGAACCTTCGTCGGGATCAAAGCAGCTGCCAAACATAAGTTTGGCTCTGAAGACCTCTCAGGCCTGACTGTATCACTCAAAGGTCTGGGTCATGTGGGATATGACGTAGCACGTCAGTTGCATGAAGCAGGCGCTAACCTGATTGTCTCCGACATCTATGATCCGGCAGTGACCCGCGCAATCGAAGAGCTCGGCGCATCCAGCGTGTCTCCAGACGACGCACATCTCGTCAAAGCGGATATCTTTGCCCCATGTGCGCTTGGCGGTGGCCTGAATGCTGCAACTATCCCGGAGCTGAAAGTAGCTGTGGTCGCAGGAGCTGCAAACAACCAGCTGGAAACACAGGAAGACGGCGCAGCACTCATGAAGCGCGGCATTCTGTACGCTCCAGATTACGCCATCAACGCAGGCGGCGTCATCTCTGTTGCTTTGGGCGAGCCTGGTGCATCAGACTCAATCGTGCGTCAGAAGACCCTCGCGATCGGTGGCACACTTGCTCAGATCTTCGATCGGGCCGATGCAGAAAAGCGCCCAACCAACATCATCGCGGATGAGTTGGCTGAAGAGCGCTTCCAGCATCACCATAATCCAGCTTAAAACGGAGGGCAGATCTAGCCCTCTTTTGGCAAAGGCCCATCAAGCATTTTGGGGCAGTCACCATGCTGCTCCAATTGCTTGTGCCAGTTGACCATGTAGTCAACAAAGGCACGCACCTTCGCAGACAGATGCCTACGATGCGGATAGACCGCGTACATCGCAGGCCCCGGCACTTCGTAGTCTTCTAATGCCGGTATCAGCGTACCTGCCATCAACTCTTCCAGCACATAAAAGATCGGCAAACGCACAACGCCAAGGCCTGCCAGCGCTGCTGCAACCGCAGTCTTCGCACTGTTCACATGCATCGGCCCTTTAACGGGAACAGAAAACCGCTCTCCATTTGCCAGAAACATCCAGTTGGTCTTGTGCTTGTAGTTGGTATCAATGATGCAGGGCATACTCGCCAGATCACTTGCCTTCTCAGGCATGCCATGCGCTTCCCAATACGCAGGAGAGGCACAAACCACGACACGAACATCCCGAATCTTCCGCGCAATCAGGCTGGAATCCTCAAGTTCGGCCACACGAATGGCAACATCATATCCTTCTTCGACAATGTCGACGAAGCGATCTTCCATCTCGATGTCCAGTTCAACGCGCGGATGTTCCTGCAAAAACGAAGCAAGCACTCTACCCAGCGTCGCCTCAGAAAAAGAACGCGGTGCACTCAGCCGTAATCGGCCACGCACCTCCCGATGGTCTTGCTGTACCGCATCTTTCAGGTCATCAAACCGCTGCAACAGCTCACCAGCTTCACGGAAATAGGCTTCACCAACCTGGGTCAGAGAAATCTGGCGGGTGGTCCTGTTCAGCAGGCGCACGCCCAGTTCGTCTTCCAGCTCGCTCACATACTTGGAAATAAGCGCCTTGGAGCGCCCCATATCCCGTGCTGCAGCCGAAAAGCCACCGCTTTCTACCACCTGCAAAAAACATCTAATTCGTGTGATGGAATCCATCGATCAAACCTCATAGGTGGTCGCAGTCAACGAGCATCAGCCTGTTGTCTTTGTAGGCGCTTCCGGCGACGTCTCACACGTCCTGCAATGCCAACCATCCGCAAAAGAAACAAACCCGCCGTAAACCCAAGTCCAGCCAGCACTCCACCTTCAATGGTCACAGGCACAGCAGGCTCAAAGTCTTCCCAGGTTGCCTTGGAAAGCTTGGTGTCCGGCTCTTTCATGAAGATCCAGACGCGCTCAAACACAGCAGCGGTTTCCATCGCCAATTGCTGTTCTTTCAAAGCCTCAAGACGGTCCAATGACCGCTCAACGCTCATCCCGCGCAACTGCACAAACTCATCCGCGCTCTGTGCCATATGCGTTAATGCAGCAGAAGCGCTTCGGTGGGTAACAGTCGCATCCGCAACAAAATCGGCTTTCACTTCCTCCAGCGCATCAATAGCACCGCCCATACGCTGACGGTATTGCTGGGCAAATTCAGGAAGCTGAGAGGTCACAATGCCGCTTACAAGCGCAACGCCAAGCGTCAATACTCTTGCAAACATCATTGCAAACCTCCCCTCTAAGTTAATCTACCAGAGTGATCACTCCAGCAGCACCTTCTTCCGTACCAAAGGCCAGCCGGTTCCCCTTCTTATCCCAGGCAAGGGCAGAAACAGGACCAGCACCCGGACGGCGCAACAGCACTTCAGCATTATCGTGGAACCGAACGGCCATCACCATGCCATCCTGATAACCAATCGCCACCATTTCTTCAGTTGGATGGCAGCAAACAGTCGTCACCATGCTGTCCCCGCGCACGCCAAGCTCCAGAGGTGCCTGCCCCATAGGACCACTCTTGCCCATAAACGGCCAGAGGATCGCAGCCTGAGCACCGGACGTCGCCAGATACTTGCCTTTGGCAGACCAGCTCACGGACTTCACCTTACCCGGATAACCGGTCATGCGCATGTCTTGGCTGTCGGCCAAACGCCATCCGTGCAGAGCGTTCTCCTGCATAGTGGTCACAAGGTACTTTCCTTCAGGAGAATACGTGACCAGACTATGCGCACCTTTCCAGCTCAGTTCCTGAGGATCACCAGCGGCATTTACCCAAAACAACGTCACGCCATCATAGCGGGATGCAGCAAGGCGCATCCCTTTAGGCGCAAACGCCAAACCAGCAAAGGCACGCGGCAGCTGAAATTCTTTGACCTCGCCGCTCTTCAGACGAACCCAGGCCGTACGACCAGATGCATAGGCCACACTGTCCTGCGGGCCAGCTGCAATAATGTCGATCCATTTTCGCGGCTGCTCAGCAAGCTCTTCAACACTTCCATCAGCGCTAACTTTACAAATCCTGCCATCACCACCACCGGTGATCAGAGACTTGCCATCTAAAGAAGGCGTTGCACAAAGCAGGCCATTTTTGTGAACCGGTGTCTGGGTTTCCGGCCCACCAGCAAAAAAGACAGAACCTTCACCACTGGCAAAGGCAGCTACATCACCCAGAAATGTTGCAGAAACAACAAATCCATCGGTATCAAGAGGAGCAGTTACAGGCACCAGAACTTACTCCGCAACACAAGCTTCAAACGCAGTTTTCAGTGCAGCACCATCCAGCTCACGGCCAATGAAGACAATGCGGCTTTCACGCTTTTCATCATCCCGCCAATCACGCTGATGGTTGCCCTCTACGATCATATGAATGCCTTGCACCACATAGCGCTGCGGATCATCCTTGAACGACAGGATACCCTTCATGCGCAAAATGTTCGGCCCCTGAATCTGCGTAATCTGATTGATCCAGTCAAAAAAGACCTTCGGGTCCAGATCGCCAACCGTGAAGGAATAGGACTTCACAGAATGCGTGCCTTCATGATCGTGATCACAATCTGGGCCACACTCATGGTCAGGGTGGTCATGATCATGTTTGTGATCGTGCCCATGGTGGTGGTGATCATGGTCGTGATCACAATCCGGGCCGCACTCATGATCGTGCGCGTGCTCAGCTTTTTTCAAAAACTCTGGATCAAGATCAAGAATACGGTCCAGTTCAAAGGCCCCACGATCCAGAACATCAGAAATCGCGATCTGACAGCGCTCTGTATGGTGGATCTTCGCATACGGGTTGATCTTACGAATCGCCGATTCAACGCCAGCCAGTTCCTCTGCTGAAACAAGATCGGTCTTGTTCAGCAAAATCACGTCAGAAAACGCAATCTGATCTTCTGCTTCCTTAGTGTCTTTCAAACGCTGCTGGACATGACGGGCATCAACAACAGCAACAACAGCATCAAGCTTAGCCGCTTCGCGCACGTCATCATCCATGAAGAACGTCTGTGCAACAGGAGCCGGATCAGCAACACCCGTGGTCTCCACGATGATCGCGTCAAACGCGCCTTTGCGTTTCATCAGGTTCTCAACGGTGCGGATCAAATCACCACGAACTGTACAGCAGATACAGCCGTTGTTCATTTCATAAACTTCCTCGTCAGACTCAACGAGAAGGTCATTGTCGATACCAATTTCGCCGAACTCATTGACGATCACAGCATAGCGCGTGCCATGGTTTTCGCTCAGAATACGGTTCAGCAAAGTGGTTTTACCTGCGCCCAGATATCCGGTCAGCACGGTAACAGGAATACGGCTATCAGCAGCCTCGGACATTTACGTCTCCTTGGATGGGTGTGCGCTCGCACTCAGCTGGCACTTGGAACGCGTTCGCTCCGATAAAAATGTTAGAGCATAGCTGCGTTCATGCAAATGAACGCAGCTATGCGATAATCTCTTGCCCTCAATATAGACAGTTGCTCTGCCAGCAAAAGACCCTAGCTGCGGATTAGCTGTTATCGCACCTTCTGTCCCCCAGGAATTGGCACCACCATCTAGCCCACGTCACAATCCAAGCTTGCGCCGAAGCTCCAGAACAAGCAGAAAACCGATGCAAAAAATGATGAAGAACACCGCAAAGCTAATGGCAACCGGCATACTGCTGTTCAGCAAGGGAGAGAAGAAAAACATATAAATCAAAATCATCATCGCCATTGTCACAACAATGCGCGCCGGGCTTCTCGTCACAAACTGAAAAACACCCAAAGACCTGATCTTCTCAGGCACACGAAGACCACTCATAAAAATCTCCATTCAAAATAAAAGGTGATCCTAGGCTCGTTATTTGACAGAAGCAAGAAGCCAGCACCGATGGCTTAAACAGGACCACCCAACCTCCAGCGCTCAACCCACTCAACTAATTTCCGTTTGCATTCAATCGCTTCCATCCCCTACCATCCAGCCGATCGTTTTGGGGAACTGGGAGGCCAACCATCATGCTGAAAACCATAGAGGCGTTTGACCGCATCGGGGACGAAAACGCATTTGCCGTTTTGGCACGGGCAACTGAACTCGCTCAGCAGGGCCGCGATATCATCAATCTCGGCATCGGCCAACCAGACTTCAAAACACCGGAACACATCGTGGAGGCAGCCGTCAAAGCGTTACGCGATGGCCACCACGGTTACACCGGCGCTACGGGTATTCTCCCACTCAGAGAAACCATCGCAGCAAGCCTACATGCGGAAACAGGCGCAAATGTCTCCCCTGACGCTGTCATGGTCGTTCCCGGCGGCAAGGTCACCATGTTCATGGCAATCCTGATGTTTGGTGAGCCCGGCAAGGAAATCCTCTACCCAGACCCCGGCTTCCCGATCTATCGTTCCATGATTGAGTTCACAGGAGCAACACCAATCCCGGTGCCAATCCGTGAAGAAAACGACTTTGCTTTCTCAGCCGAGGAAACCCTGAACCTCATCAATAAGCGCACAGCTCTACTCATCCTCAACTCCCCGGCCAACCCGACAGGCGGCGTGACACCGCGCTCTGAGATAGAGAAGCTGGTAAAGGGATTGGAAAACCATCCAAACCTGCCAGTCCTATCTGACGAGATTTACTCCCGCATGACCTATGACGGGCTTAAGCACACGTCCTTGATGGAATTCAAGCAACTCAAAGACCAACTCATCCTGCTCAATGGCTGGTCCAAAACTTGGGCTATGACAGGCTGGCGCATGGGCTATTCCGTCTGGCCAGCTTCTCTCATTGATAAAGCACGCAAGCTTGCCGTGAACTGCTGGTCGTGCGTCAACACACCCAGTCAATACGCAGGCATTGCCGCCATCGAAGGCCCACAGGATGCAGTAGATAAGATGATGCTGGCTTTTGACCGCCGACGTAAGCTCGTGGTGGAGGGACTAAACGCCCTGCCCGGCATCTCCTGCAACACACCCAAAGGCGCCTTCTACGCCTTCCCGAATATCAAAGAAACAAAATGGCGAGCCAAACATTTAGCTTCAGCACTCTTGGAAGAAGCAGGCGTTGCGCTCATCGGCGGACCTGATTTTGGTGTCTTGGGAGAAGGATATCTGCGTTTTTCCTACGCCAACTCAGAGGAGAACATCAGCCGTGCATTGAGCCGTGTGGGTGATTTCCTAAGCACCCACACCAAATAGGAAAACTCTAACGCTGCGCTGTCACCACAATGGCCTTTTCGATCAAGTCGGAAAGGTCTGGGGCCTTACTGTCCTGATGCACAGGCTGCATGATGAGGAACAGAGAGGAAGGCCCAATTGAGGTCAATCCATCAAGCTCATCAATATCAAACTGGAGCACGACTTTCCCGTCTGCATCCATCAGCGACAAGCCATCATCATAGCTCCACTGCCACGCTGTAGCTTTGGAGATAGGCGCATAAAGCCCCTGACAATTCTTGGTCTCAAACGAGTTGCCATATCCACTCGCAGCAGGCTCAGAACCAAGCTGCGCAGAGCAGGTTTTAGACGACAACACATCAGAAATTGACCAGTGACCAGAAATTACACTGGCTTGACCGGATAGGACGCCAAAGCTAGCTAACGCCAGGGTTGCGCCGGCAGCTACTACTGTTTTTCTCAAAATCCCATGCATACGAACAGCCTCCAGGATCTGTTTTATGTACAGATTCTGGACGCAATCAGTTAACTCAAGGTTAACAGGAAATTAAGTGAGAGATAACAGATCTAAAAACATAACTTATTCATGGATTTAACTCAAAAACAAATACACGCATTACTTGTTGAATACAGATACAATCTAAAATAAATCTAATTACATACTAGTTATTATTTACATGAAGTGCAAAACGCACTCGTTTTAGGTGATTTGCATTTCGCATCAAAAGGCAACCAAGCAAGGCAAGCCAACCAAAACTCAAAGACCACCGCGAGGAGCACTTAAAAATGAGCAGCCTTCTCTACCTAGCGAAGCGAGTCGATTTAGAGAGTTAGCCAACGAGAAGAACCATACACGTCATGGCGAGTGTAAAAAAACCAAACATCTTCAAGTCTTTATGATCTTCGATACTTCCACGAGAACTGACCATGACGAAACTCCAAACGCAATACAAGATGCCGCTTAGATAAGCGCGGCATAGTAAACATAGAGTTTCAATGAGGCAGTTTCACGATCACCAAACTGCCTTTTGGTTTCAAATGGCAGTTACTCAGGGTTCGCGCACAGCCCGTCCACTGACACCAGTCGCTCACCCGGAGGCGGCGCACTCTCACGAATTCGCAGCTTAGGCTCGATTAACGTCAGTTCATTACTGAGCTTCTCGCCATTCATCTGTGAAAGCATGAGTTCTGCAGCATTCACACCAATGGTTCCGGCCCCATTGTCCACAGTGGTCAGGGCTGGTGTTCTATTTTCCGTACCCTCGGTGTCATCGTAACCAACAATTGCCAGGCCCGGCCCCGGCTCAACACCAAGTCGGCGAACAGCACTCATAACACCCAGCGCCACAAGGTCGTTGAAACATACCACAGCTGTTGGCCGAGGATCCGTCTGCACAATCTGCTTGGCAATGGATCGGCCATCATCCTGCGTCATCAACTCAGGAATATCCAATTGCTCATCCGCATTGATCCCCGCATCCTCAAGCGCTGAGCGCCAACCGCGGTTCCGGTCACGCCCGGCAGAACTGCCACGCCGACCACCAACCATCGCGATCTGGGTATGCCCTTGCTCAATCAGATGTTTAGTAATGCGGTAGGATCCAAGGAAGTCATCACCACGAACACAAGGCGCATCCGCTCCAGCGACATCGCGGCAAACCAGCGTGACCGGCACTCCTTGCCGCACAATGGAGTTGATGTCCTTGTCAGTCGTGCCAACCGAAGCGCACAAAATAAGCCCATCAACCCGATGCTGCAGCAGCGTATCGGTGAAATGTTTCTGCCGCTCGACAATATCGCGGTGATTACAAATCAGAATGGTCTTGTTGTGCAGCGCCAGAGTTTCTTCCAGCCCACGAAACACCTCGGCAAAATATGGATTGAGAATATCGTGAACCGCCACCCCAATCATATTGGATTGAGATGTCCGCAAAGATGCAGCTGACCGATTATAGATATAGCCCACTTCCTCAGCATAGGCTTTCACCCGTGCTTTCGTGGTTTTAGCGATCAAAGGGGAATCTCTCAAAGCCAAAGAAACTGTAGCCGTCGAAACGCCCAGTTTCTCAGCAAGATCGCCTAATCTCAATGGTTTACCTGTGCCGCTCAATGCCGATGTCCTCGCATATCCAGCCGGATCCAGTTTGTATTCTTAAGCACTTATGCACAGCAACATTAGCAAATAGCAATACTCCACACTGCCAACAAAGAGAATTCATTATGAATTCTCAAGTTTTAGCCACTTGCCAAACCCATCAAACATGCTGATATTTTTTAGCGAAATACATAAGCAAATGACAGGTTTCGAGAAAATGTATTCAGACTTCAAATTATTGGCCCAGTACAACACCTGGATGAATGCACAGCTTTATGAATGCGCGGAACAACTGAGCGATGCGCAACTCAAAGAAAACCGCGGTGCGTTCTTCAAATCAGTCTTCGCGACCTTCAATCATATCGTGGTGGGAGATCTGGCCTGGCTGCGCCGTTTCGCAAAGCATTCCCAAACATATGAGAGCCTGCAGCAACTTGATCAGTTTCCAGTGCCAAAAGCACTCACATCTATTCCATACGACAGCTGGTCAGACTTGAAGGCTGCGCGGCAAAAGCTGGACGCGATCATTGAAGAATTTGCAGGGGACATCACCGCCACCCAAGCGGAGAACGCTCTCACCTATGCCAACATGAAAGGCATACCTGCAACGAAAAACTTTGGGGACTTGGTGCTGCATTTCTTCAACCACCAAACCCACCACAGAGGGCAGATAACAACCCTGCTCACCCAGTTTGGACTGGAAACACCAGATACAGACCTGCTGTTTCTCTGCCAGGACGCTTAAATCAATAAAAAATCATTGGCCTGTGTTTAACGCAGGCCTTGCGCCTTCAGCTTAATCAGCAGCTTCCAGCTCTACCTTCTTCGCAGCCTGCTCTTGCGCAGTTTTATCTTCGTTCTCCAGCTCATCTTCCAAATCCGGATCATCTTCAAAGCTGGCAGACAGGTTCTTCTCAACCTGACGCAACAAGCGACGAAGCTTCTTGCGGTCTTTGTCATCCATACCTGCAAGCGCTTCTTTCTCAAGACGCTTCCACGCACGATCAACCAGCAAAATCCGGTCACGGCCTTCCTCACTCAGGAACACGCGCGCAAGCCTGCCGTCTGTTTCCGAGATCCGGCGGAACACAAGCCCCTGAGCTGTCAGGCGTGTCACCATTTTTGTCACGGTTGGTGGCTGAACACCAAGCGCCAGAGCCAACTGGCTCATGGTCTTGCCATCTGTCTCGCTCAAAACTTTCAGAACCGCTTCCTGCCCCGGATGCAATCCAATGCGCGATAAGTGTGCCCCAGAACGCGCACGCTGCGCTTTCGCGGCCTGAGCAAGACGAAATGTCGTGCTTTTTTTAAAATTGAAACCCATGGTCTGGCTAATCTCGCTGCTGTCCCGATCAACGTCAAACGCCCGAAAAAAGGCGCCGTACAGCAGTGATAGCCGCCGAATATATAACTCAGATGACAGTTCGATAATTATTTAGTGACCTAATGAGATTTCTTAGGTGTTTAAGCTCTTTAGTTCTACTCAGTGGGATTTTTGAGGTTACGCGGATACTTTTATCCGGTGTCCCATCGCTTGTTCCAAAGCATCCACCGCTTCACGGCAATAGGCCGCGTATTGTGATTCCATACGGTAGTTCAGCGAGCGTGGGTAAGAAGCATCCAGCGTCATATCGTGGGTAATCCGCCCCGGCCCAGCGGCCATGACCACAATGCGGGAGGACAGGAACACACTCTCATAAACAGAGTGCGTCACGAACAGGATCGTCCAGTCATGGGCAGACTTCAGCTCAAGTAGGTCATCATTGAGCCTGTTGCGGGTAATCTCATCCAGAGCTGCAAACGGCTCATCCATTAGCAACAGCTTCGGCTTGGTCACCAGGGCTCGTGCAATGGAAACCCGCATCTTCATGCCGCCGGAAAGCTCTGTGGGCATATGCGTTGAAAAATTAGAAAGCCCGACCATCTCCAACGCTTCTTCAACACGATCCTTCGCATCACGCTTGGAAACACCCTTCACCTTCAACGGCCAGTAGACATTCTCAAAGGTATTCGCCCACGGCAGCAGCGTTGGATCCTGAAAAACAAACCCAACCTCTTCCTGCCCGGACCGGATAATCTCACCTGAGCTGGGCTCCTCCAACCCGGAAATGAGCCGCAGAATAGTAGACTTCCCACACCCTGACGGCCCAAGAATACTCAAAAACTCCCCCGCCCTCACATCCAAGTCAAACCCATCGATAGCGGTGGTGCCATTTTCGAAGGTCTTGGAGATGTCCTTTAGGGACAGGAGGGGGGAGTTTTTCATTTTCATTGGGACCTAAGAAAGTTTATTTCTCCTAGTCGACTTATCATAAGATTGATCTCACGCCCACCTTATTGAACAACAGCCGTATTGAAGTTTTTGTTGACTGGATGATTGCATGGAACCGCAGTTCCGGCACCATCAATATCAGCACCACATACCTTTGCGTTGTCTTGATAATCCAAGAGCTGATGCCCCCAACCTAAAACTGTACTTCCAGGCATGTTCGGAACCACCTCGCCAGTCAGAACAGCGCGGGAGGCCACAATGGTCTCAAGCATTCTTGCCTTCAAATCTTGATCATTGCCAGATCCAACAGCTAAATTACAGGCTGCCTGTACAGAACGTAAAGGACCACCTATAGGAGTGGTAATCTTCGTATTCCAAAGATAATCCATATCGGCAATACGCCCAAGAGCTTCATGTTCGCGAGAGGGATCTATAAACGCGAAGTCAGCACCGCTAGTATACTGAGCATTCGCAAAACTCGCATCATCTGAACCAGAAAAATAGCCGCTTCTCGGCCAGCCAACAATTCTCTTAGTCCCAGGGAATTTCGTTCCAACTTCATCAATCAGGCTGTGCCCTGACACCCCAGTTGCAGCCGAAGAGCATGAAAAGAACACAAGCTTATTGAAGTCGGCGCCAGTATCCCTCGCTGTCTTAAGATGTTGAGCAAAAGCGTCTTTAGCAAATGGCCCAATACCATCACAGTTGCCATGGGCAGTTGCAATCAAATCATCAACCTGAGTAATATTTGCAGGCCCAGAGAGCTGGATAACTGCGCCGTTATCTTTCATGTAATAAACATTATCGGCACCTAGATTATTCTCAGTCCAAATTTGGTTTCGAGAATTTGTAAATCGATCACAATAGGTTGAAGTAATCAGAACACCCGTAGCAGCTCCCGCTTCACCAGCCATCACCCCGGCCAGTGCCAGTGCAACACCCCCAAGCAGTCCTTTTCGTGTTTTTCTGGAAAACATAATCGGCTTCTCCTTTTTATTGTTAGCCACCAAGAAGGACGGGGCACTGCTCTTCACGTGAGCCATTAGCCCCAACTGCCAGTCACCAGAGTAAACGCCTTCCTACCCACTACCTCTGAAAAACCGGAGCATCCCACGCCCTCCCCCCATGACGTCCGCGCTCCAACGCGCTACTCTGCATGCAAGACAACAAGCACCGGAAAACCACATGAGCGACCTGCCCCGCCGTTTTTGGCATGAGATGACAACAACTGACTTCTCTGAGAACGACACCAGCGACTGGATCGCAGTGTTGCCGATTGCGGCGATTGAGCAGCATGGCCCGCATCTGCCGGTCTACACGGACACCTGCATCGCGGAAGGGCAAGTCGCTCGCACGGTTGAGCTGTTGCCCGATGATCTGCCAGTCACATTCCTCCCCGTTCAGGCCGTCGGCAAATCAGATGAGCATCACTCGTTCCCCGGCACGCTCAGCCTCACATGGGAAACTGCCGTCAAAGCCTGGATTGAGATTGGGGAATGTGTTGCCAGAGCAGGCATCCGCAAGCTGGTGCTGGCCAACTCCCACGGCGGCAACTCACCACTGATGGACATCATCACCCGCGAGCTGCGCCTTAAGCACAACATGCTGGCCGTGGAATCCAGCTGGCTCCGCTTCGGCCAACCGGAAGGCCTCTATGCTGAGGAAGAGTTCACCTACGGCATTCACGGCGGAGATATCGAAACCTCCATCATGCTCTCCTTACGTCCTGATCTCGTACGCATGGATCACGCCACAGACTTCACCTCTACCCAAACCGACCACATCAACAAAGATGCCTACCTGCGGGCCCATGGCCGCCATCAATATGGTTGGATGAGTGAGGACCTGAACAAGACCGGTGCCCTCGGCAATGCGGCGCTCGCCACAGCAGAAAAAGGCCACTCCTCCCTCACTCACGCCTCTCAGGAGTTCATCAAACTCCTGCGCGATGTGCAACGTTTTGATGTGTCATCCTTCAACAAAAGCTAGATCATACCTTCAATTAATGACGTAATTTCAATGCGGTAACACCTCATAAAAATTCCTCTTGCTATAAATTGTCATTTATGACAGTTTATTCAAAACAAACACATGAGGTTGGCAATGAAGATCTGTCTCATCAAAGCATCTGCACCGAGCTATTTTAAAGACTACAAGAAAGCGCGTGGAGGCCCGCCTCAGTCCATCTTCTCAGCTGCGGCAGCAACCCCCCGCCATTTTCAGCTGGAGATGCATGACGAAACCATCAGGATGGTCGATCCCCGCAAGGTGACTGCCGACCTCGTGGTGCTTTTCTTCGCAACCCCGGATGCCAACCGAGGCTACGAGCTCGCCGCAGCTTTCTCGGAAAAAGGCAGTCAGGTTGTGATCGGCGGCCTCCACGCCACCTTCGTGCCAGAAGAAGCCAGCGAATATGCAGATGCGGTGATGACAGGCGAATGTGAAAACGTCTGGGATGAGTTGCTACAGGATGCGCAAAACCGCAGCCTCAAGCCAAGATACACCGGCACCTACGCCGACATGTCCAAGCTTAACCCATATCCGCGCCATCTCATCACCGCAGAGCAGTATGGCTGGGAATGGTCCGTGCTGGTCAGTCGCGGCTGCAAACACCACTGCAGCTTCTGCCTCATCCCCGGCATGCTTGGCAAAACCCGCTATCGCCCAATCCCCGACATAATCAATGAGATTTCCGAAATGGAAACCGATTGGGTCGAACTTCACGCCGACCACCTGACGGAGGATCGCGAATACGCTTTGGAATTATTCAAAGCATTAGAAACGCTCAAGATTAGATGGGCAGGCGAAACCACTATTCGCATAGCAGATGATCCGGAACTTCTGGAAGCCGCAGCAAGGTCCGGCGCCAAGTACTTGCTCATTGGAATAGAAACCCCGTCCAAGGCAGCACTCAAGCGTGCAGGCAAGGGTTTTGTAAAACCTGAAAACTTAAAATCTCAAATTTCTAACATTCATACACATGGAATTATTGTCGACACCACGGCTATTTTTGGCTTCGACGAGCATACACCAGAAATTTTCATCGAAACCGCCAAGTTCTATCATGACATAGGGGTAGATATTACCGCACCGGCCATCGCCATCCCCTTCCCTGGCTCCCGCTTCTACAAACAGCTGGAAGAGGAGGACAGATTGCTCTCTGACAATTGGGGAGAATTTGATGGTGCCCATGCGGTCTACCAGCCAAAAAACATGTCCTGTGAAGAGCTTGAGGCGGGTGCAGAAGAATTCTCGCAGCATTTTTACTCAATGTCGCGGTCAGCTTCGAGAAAACTTCGTCAGATAAAAGATTTCGGGTTGGCAACCACGCTTCAGATTACGTGATTGCCAGCGCCTCATACCATAGGAAGGATGGCTAAGCCTAAAGGATCCCAACCCTTAAACTTTACCGTCCAATTAAGGAGAGCTTAGAACAGTTTAACTGTCTCTACAGCTCTCCTTTTTCCAAAATTTCACCCCACAAAGACGCATCAAATCCAAGCAAAAGCTGTTTTCCACCAATAATAAGTGGCCTTTTAATTAATGAAGTTTCCTGTGCCATCAAGGCGATAGCGCTAGCCTGGTCCGTGACACCAGCCTTGGTTTCATCATCCAATTTGCGCCATGTGGTACCGCGTTTATTCAAAACAGCGTCCCAACCGAATCGTTCACAGGCCTCTATCAGTGCATTTTCATCTGCACCATCTTTCTTGTAATCGTGAAAATTGTAGTTGATTTTAGATTCATCCAGAAGTTTACGAGCCTTGCGAACACTGTCGCAATTGCGAATACCATACATAATCAACAAGATCAGAACCCTTCATTTCCTCATCATTAGATGAAATATACTCATCTTAACGTTAGTGCGTCTCTCAACTGACGCGCATTAAACCGCAAGAAATACATCCCTTAGCACCTGAATACGCTATGAAATTGCGCTGCGCCCACATTAATTCCTCGTTTCAACTACGCAATGCCCCCTAGACGCATTCATTCATATGGGTAATATCACTAAGACGCCAGAATCCGCCTAATAAGTGGTCGGCGAAACCAGAGGGGCCCTGCAGAACAATTAATTTTCTGCATGAGGGGAAAAGGGGAGTTAAATTAGAATGCGTTTAAAGATTGCATCCGCTGCATTGGCAATGACGCTTGCTGCTGGAACTCAGGTAAATGCTGAAACGCTGAAGTTCGCATTTCAAGGTACATACAATCAGCTAGATCCATACAGCTTGAACGAAACATTCACCATGGCCATGCACGGCAATGTGTATGAAGGTCTCGTTCGCCGTACAGCTGATCTCCAGATCGAACCTGCACTTGCAGAAAGCTGGGAAGTTATTGAACCAACCCGCTGGCGCTTCCACCTGCGCAAAGGCGTAAAGTTCCACAACGGCAACGACTTCAATGCTGACGACGTGGTTTTCTCTGCAAACCGTGTTCGCGCTGAAGGCTCTGACCTGACAACCCGTATCGCAGCGGACGTCAAGGTTGAGAAAGTAGACGACTACACCGTTGATTTCGTCCTGACAGGCGTAAACCCTATCCTGCACTCCGAGTGGTCCACTTGGTACATCATGGATAAGGAATGGACTGAAGCAAACAACGCTGTAAAAGTGACAAGCGCTTCTGACACCAATCCAAACTATGCATCTTTGAACACAAACGGCACCGGCCCGTTCAAGATTGCAACGCATGAGCCAGGTGTAAAAACCACTTTCACCGTAAACGACGGTTGGTGGGACCAGAAGGTACACAACCTGACTGGCGTTGAGTTCACTCCAATCGGATCTGATGCAACCCGCGTTGCAGCTCTTCTTTCCGGTGAGCTGGACATGGCGTTCCCGATCCCGGTACAGGACATCAAACGCGTGGACAGCAATGCGGGCACATCTGCACTGACCGGTCCTGAGCTGCGCACCATCTTCCTTGGCTTCGACCAGAAGCGTGATGAGCTGACCTACTCCAACATCAAAGGCAAGAACCCGTTCAAGGACGTTCGCGTTCGTAAGGCGTTCTATCAGGCAATTGACGTTGATGCGATCAAAGCGAAAATCATGCGTGGTCTGTCCGAGCCAGCTGCTCTGATGATCTCACCATTCCTGTTCGCAAACTCCGGTGACTTCTCTCGCTACCCGTACGATCCGGCAGCTGCGAAGGCACTTCTCGCAGAAGCAGGTTATGCAGACGGCTTTGAAGTTGGCATGGACTGCCCGAATGATCGCTACGTCAACGATGAAGCAATCTGTCAGGCAACTGCAGCATTCCTTGCGCGCGTAGGCATCAAAGTAAACCTGAATGCACAGCCTAAAGCGAAGTACTTCGCTAAGATCCTGGCATCTGGCGGCTTTGACACGTCCTTCTACATGCTCGGTTGGACCCCAGGTTCATTCGACAGCTACAACGTTCTGCTCAACCTCAACAACTGTCGTGATGACAAAGGTGCTGGCGGACCATTCAACCTCGGTGGTTACTGTAACCCACGCGTTGATGAGCTGACAAAAATGGTTCTCTCCGAAAACGACGAAGAGAAGCGTAACAGCATGATCTCCGAAGCCTACACAATCCTGAACAACGAAGTATCTCACATTCCACTGCACCAGCAGGGTCTGGCTTGGGGTGTATCCGACAAGGTTACTCTGAAGCAGCGTGCGGATAACGAGTTCCACTTCAAATTTGTAGTGAAGAACTAAGTTGACGGCTTAGCCAACAAAATAATAGCCCGGCGCCCTCGGCGCCGGGCGCCTCTATTCTCAGGAACAACTATAAAACACCATGTTTGGCTTTATTTCCCGGCGTATCGCCATGGCTCTCGTGGTCATGTTTGTCGTAGCCTTAATCTCCTTCCTGCTCTTCCGCTTTGTTGGAGATCCTGTAAACCAGATGGTGGGCATTGAGACCACCCCGGAACAGCGTGAAGCCTTGCGCCAGCGCCTCGGTCTGAACGACCCTGTTCTCGTTCAGTTTTTCCGTTACGTCTTGGGCGCAATCCAGTTTGATTTCGGTAACTCCTACCAGTTCAAGCAGCCTGTGGCAGACCTGATTGGTCGCCGTCTGCCTGCAACTCTGGAACTGTCCTTCGCCTCTGCGATTTTTGCATTGCTGCTGGGCATTCCAATGGGTGTTTACACCGGCCTGAACCGCGATTCCTGGCTCTCAAAGATGTTCCTGTCGGTATCTCTCGTAGGTATCTCTTTGCCAACGTTCTTTATCGGCATCCTGTTTATTTCTCTGTTTTCGGTGACGTTGCAATGGCTACCAAGCTATGGCCGTGGCGAAGTCGTGCAACTAGGCTCGTTCTGGGATACAGGCTTCCTGACGATCAGCGGACTAAAAGCCCTCATCCTGCCAGCCATTACGCTCGGGCTGTACCAGATGACCCTCATCATGCGCCTGATCCGCGCTGAGATGCTGGAAGTTCTGCGCACAGACCACATCAAGTTTGCTCGCGCCCGCGGTTTACCAAACCGGTCTGTCTATTACATCCACGCCCTCAAAAACACGATGGTCCCTGTTATTACAATCACCGGCTTGCAGCTCGGCTCCATCATCGCCTTTGCGATTATCACCGAGACCGTGTTCCAGTGGCCGGGTATGGGCATCCTCTTCCTGCAAGCCGTGCAGAACGTGGATATTCCAATCATGGCAGCGTACCTGCTGCTCACCGCTTTCATCTTCGTGTTCATCAACCTCATCGTAGATATCCTCTACGTCGTGATTGATCCACGCCTGCGTACCGAACGCGGCCGCGCATAAGAAACGGTAAGGATAATAATCATGACAGATAACACACCAACCGTTTCCGGTAGTGAGGCTTCAGAAGCTCCGCGTACCGCGATGGCCCGCTTCCTCGACAGCGACCTCCTGCACAGCTTCTTAAGTTCCAAGGTAACGGTCCTCGCTGCAGTCATCACTGTAGTATTGCTGCTAGCAGCTTTGTTCGCACCGCTTGTTGCACCATTCGACCCCTTTGACCTGGCACAACTCGATATTCTGAGCGGCGGCGCTCCACCCGTATGGGTAGAGAACTCTGATTCACGTTACTTACTCGGCACTGACCATCAAGGCCGCGACATCCTTTCCAGTATTCTCTATGGCATGCGAATTTCACTGGCAGTCGGCTTCCTATCAGTGGCCTTCGCCGCAATCCTTGGCATCTCTTTAGGGCTGATCTCAGGCTATGTAGGTGGTAAAACTGATGCTGTTATCATGCGGATTGCAGAAGTTCAGCTCACCTTCCCAGCTATCTTGCTAGCCCTGCTCATCGACGGCGTCGCCAATGGTATCTTCGGAAATATTGACAAAGAGACTTGGGCAGTCTGGATTCTCACAATCTCCATCGGCCTGTCCTTTTGGGTGCAGTACGCACGTACAGTACGTGGCTCCACAATGGTCGAGAAAAACAAGGAATACGTTCAGGCTGCGCGCGTCATCGGCATTCCGGCTTGGATCATTATGATCCGCCACGTTCTGCCAAACGTGCTTGGCCCGGTTCTCGTTATCGCAACCATCAATCTTGCTCTGGCAATTATCACAGAAGCAACTCTTTCCTTCCTTGGTGTTGGAGTTCCATCAACACAACCATCCTTGGGCACTCTGATCCGCATCGGCAACGACTTCTTGCTCTCAGGCGATTGGTGGATTGCGATCTTACCGGGCATAGCACTCGCGATCCTCGTGCTGGCAGTAAACCTGCTGGGCGACTGGCTCCGCGACGCATTGAACCCGAAACTGCGCTAGGGAGGCCAGACCATGAGCATCTTAGATATTCGCGGCCTCACTGTTGAGTTTCCGAGCCGCAAAGACGTCTTCACAGCGTCCCGTAATGTCAATCTCTCTGTAGACGCCGGTAAAATCCTCGGCGTGGTCGGAGAGAGTGGCGCAGGCAAGTCCACCGTCGGCAACGCCGTCATCGGTCTTCTGGAAAATCCAGGCCGGATTGCCGAAGGTGAAATCCACCTCGACGGCAAACGTATCGACAACCTTGCGGCCGAAAGCATGCGCAAACTGCGCGGCAAGCGCATTGGCATGATCTTTCAGGATCCGCTGACCTCTTTGGACCCATTGCAAACCATCGAGTTCCAGCTGGTCGAAACCATCCGCCTGCACCTGCCGCTCTCCAAGACAGAAGCCCGCGCCCATGCGGTTGATCTGCTGGATCAGGTTGGCATTCCAAATCCGGAAGAACGCATCGCGCAATACCCGCACCAATTCTCCGGTGGTATGCGTCAGCGTGTTGTGATCGCTCTCGCTCTTTGCGCAGACCCGGAAGTTGTCATCGCAGATGAACCAACAACTGCGCTCGACGTTTCCATTCAGGCTCAGATCCTGAAGCTGATGAAGAGTCTGTGTGAAGAGAAGAACGTGGCGATGGTCGTCATCACCCACGACATGGGTGTGATCGCAGACCTCACCGACCACGTTGCGGTGATGTACCGTGGTGATCTGGTTGAATACGGCGAATCCAAGCAGGTATTGGGCGCGCCAAAGCACCCATACACCCAAAGTCTGATCGCCGCCGTTCCGCGTCCGGACGTAAAAGTACATCGCTTCCCGCAGGTCGATTACATTGAAGGCTCAGCAAAGCCCTTCAAGCAAATCGACATCGGCACCCACTGGCTGGGCAAGGCGCGTGACTACAAATCCGTCGATGGCCCACTGCTTGATGTAAAAGACATCACCATGAAGTTCCTCACCAAGGACGCATGGATTTCTAAAAACAGGCAGTACTTCACCGCTCTGGATAAAGTCAGCTTTGACATCCACGCAGGAGAAACCTTCGGTCTCGTGGGCGAAAGTGGCTCCGGTAAATCAACCATGGCCCGCGTCATCACTGGCCTTTACCACCCGGCAGGCGGCACCGCCCACTTTGCAGGACAGGAACTGACCAGCCTGAAAGACAAGAAGCAGGTTCTGGCAATGCGCCGCCAGATGCAGATGATCTTCCAGGATCCGTTCTCCTCCCTGAACTCCCGCATGCGTGTGCGTGATATTGTGGCTGAACCAATCAAGTTCCACAAACTTGCCAGCACCAACAGCGAAGTGAACCAGATCGTTGATGACCTTCTGGAGCACGTCGGCCTAGGTGTCGCAGCTGCAGCCAAGTTCCCGCACGAGTTCTCCGGCGGTCAGCGCCAGCGCATCTCCATTGCCCGCGCCCTGGCGACACGCCCTCGCTTCTTGGTTTGTGATGAACCAACTTCCGCGCTGGACGTATCCATTCAGGCACAGATCCTCAACCTGCTCAAAGACCTGCAGGACGAGCTGGGCCTCACCATGCTGTTCATCAGCCACGACCTCGCGGTCATCCGGCAGATGTGTAACCGCACCGGTGTTATGCGCCATGGCCAGCTTCTGGAAGTTGCGGACACCGAAGACCTCTTCGACAAACCTCAACACGCTTACACCAAGGAGCTCCTCTCCCTGATGCCAAGCATGGACGGCCTGTCCCGCCAAAATCTGGAAGAAGAGCTGGCCTAACGCCAGTCACATTCCCAATAATTTGCAAAGGGCCCCCAGCGGGCCCTTTTCTTTTGCCTGCAGAACCGACAATCCAGCCACTTAAATGTGATGCACCAACCTACATCTCAGGCAAGCTCAAACCTTGAGTTCCACCCAAAAATCAAATATGAAATATTATTCGAATTATATTCCAGAATCAAAAAACGATGGAACCAACCTCATGCAACCTTCTGGCAAGCAGCAAAAAACCAGAGTTCGCGAAGAAGCAATTTTGGAGAAGGCGCGAGAAATCGCTATTTCTGAAGGAATTGGCGCCCTGAAAATGCCAGAACTTGCCAAGCTATCGCAAGTCTCCGTCGGCACGCTCTACCGCCACTTCGAAAGCAAACAGGACGTCATAGCCGCACTGGCATCCCAAGCCCTTGATATCCGCCATCAAAAACTAAAATTAGTAATCGATCAATTTCAAGAGCCTGAAATGCGATGCCTCGGCGTGATCATGTTGGACTTTCTTTTCAACATCGCCCATCCAGACGTGTTCCAAATAGAAATGCAATGTGCCTCACCTTCTTTCTGGCAGGAAACTCATAATATCAGGCGTCACAATCATCAGATTGTAGCCTCAGATCTCTCTTCTTTTCTGGAAGAGCTCTGCTCAGAAATCTCTGGAACCACCACCGACCCCAAACACCTGACAACCGGTCTCTGGGCCTTCGTTTCAGGGATCTCGTTGGTTTGGTATGGCATGCCCCACGATCAGCCAGACAATCTGGAAGACGCCCTCGCCTTTCTCAGACCTCACCTCATGAATTTCATCAAAGGATACGGGCTGCCGTCCTCTAACACCCAGCAAACTCTAAACCAGCTCGAACAGCATTTTCTCGCAACAAAATCCCAATGGCTATGGACTCTGAAAGGAACAACAACAAATGACGTTCATTAAGCAATGTATGATCGCCGTTCTGTCACTATTTGGCGCGCAGTTCGCAGCTCAGGCAGAACCAACTCAGCCGGCCATTTACATGGTCACCCTGCACACAGCAAACTTCCCTGAGATGAAAGCTTTCTTCAAAGACAAAATGAAGATGAAACTGATCTCAGAAAATGGAGAGTTCGCGGAGTTCAAATCCAACGGCCTCAGGCTGTCACTAGCCAGTCATGAATACCTCAGTTCCTTCCTGAACGCTGAAACACTCAATGGAATCCGCACGGGTTCAGGACTGGGCATCGGCTTCAAATATGAAACCACAGCGCAGATTGATACCGCATACGATGCCCTCTTAGCCAACGGCGTTAAAAGCATCGTTGCACCTGCCCAGCAGCCCTGGGGCGAATACACCGCCTTCTTTGCAGACCCCGACGGGAACGTGCACGAGCTGGTCGCCGATACCAAATAAAGCCAGCTATTCAGATATAAAGGGCCCCCAGCGGGCCCTTTTCTTTTGCCTGCACGCAATATGATAAGTTAACGCACTCTCACAACCTCTAATTCAATAGCGCTTAAACTCTCAGGCAACCACTTCAGCTTGCATTACCCTAGCAAGCACATCCTTCTTCCACTTAACATTTTCATTAAGACAGCCATCCCTAAGCTCTGCTCATCCGCAAGGATACAAAAGCGACTAATGCGAACCCATTTCGATCAGAGCAGGCTAAAAATATGAAAAAGACAACTGCCGCCGTCGCAGGCCTTGGGCTCCTCGGCCTCGCGACCTCACCGGTCTTTGCTGAAAATAACGATACAACTGCTGAAAACTCTAAAGTCGAGTTCTCCGACTTGTCACTCGTCAGCGGGCAACCTGACGATGGTACCTGCAAAACACGCTATACCGAAGGTTACACGACCACTCACAAAGGCAAAAGTGACGAAGGCCATACCCAGCTTGAATCTCATAAGGGCCATGACATTCTCGTCACGGAGTCAGATGGAACTGTTGGTGAAGGCATTTACACGATGACCAACAGCTATGAAGTCGTCTTTCCGGAGAGCGAAGACAAAACTCCTGTAGAAGTCACAATGTTTGCGTCTGGCCTTATCGGAGAAAGCCCGATTGTTGGCGTGTTTTCTGACGGCACTTGCCGTGGTCACATCACCATTCATGACGCTCAAGATAAATCCTAGGAGGAGGCTCCCATGACTGATCTGAACAAACTACACGCCGCTGCGCAAAACCCATTCACTCACAAAGCAATCACACCAACACAAAAAGCAAAATGTGGTTTTTTCCCTGGCGGTTTTCCTTTCGAAAAAATCGAAAACAAAACTGAAGTAAACACAGAAAGCAAAGACTGAGAGTTTCCCAAACTCTGGTTAATCAAGCAAACATCGGGAGCCTAGAACATGGACTGGTATTCCTCAGAACGCATCTTCAATGAAAATGGCCGCAAGAAAATTGAGGCCCTCGATCTGGAATGTGTCTTTGACCAGCTCACGGCTCCCGTTGCAGATGGAGGTTACGAGTGGCCAAGGAAGGAAACACGTACAGCAGTCAATGACTATCGCAAATTCTTGATTGACTCACTCGAACTTGAGGTCAAATACAAAGGTGATTATCCGCAGGACGCCCGAGCATGGCCTTCCAAGGCCGTAGACATTGTCTGGCATACACACATCCTCTTCACCGAAAAGTATTTTGAAGATTGCGACGCGATATTTGGTCATTACCTTCACCATCGCCCGCAGATCCCACCACCGGTCTACGAATAAGAACGACAGTTTCTCAAATCGTTCTCAACACGGGACACCCATACTGTGCCCTTCTCTCCCTCTGATTTCTGCCAGGCTGCACAACACCAGAGAACCTCGTTCGATCTGGAAAAATTCATTGATTATCGAAGCCCACAACTTGAGGCGCCAGAAACACGCCCTAAGGCTCTGTTGCACATCGACAAGTGCATTCAGCGCAATGTCTCAAAGCTCAATCTGTCCAACTACAACATAAAAGCAATCACTGAGTTGGAGACAACACTCAGGGATAAAAACAATCTGCCTGACAGCTGCTCAACTATGCTCGGCAGTGGTATCAATACCTTCCTCGAGGAACTCTCACTCGCATTCGCGAAAGGCCGATCCGTCCTCCTGCCTGAGTTTGATTACTTCCTCTTTGGCATCACGCTAGAAAAGCTCAGCATCCAGCCCAACAAATTCAAGCTCACAAATGGCGGACACTGGGATACTGCCGACGCTTTAGCAAAACTGCAAGAAGACGACCCGGCAATCACCCTGCTCAGCACGCCCAATAACCCCACATCCAGAACAGCCCCGGTGGAGTTCATCGAAACGCTTGCCACCCATACAAATGGTCTCGTCGTCATTGACGAAGTTTATCACTTGTTTGCAGATGACCCGCACGCCCTGTGCCGCTTGCTGGAGACACACGAAAACCTCGTCCTCATGCGCAGCATGTCAAAGGCAGGTTATGCGGCAACTGGTTTTGGCTATATCACGGGCAACACCAAGATCATCAGTTGCCTCAGGCAGCTCAAAGGCGGCACGACCATCTCTCCACTCAACGTGGCGGCTGGCAAAGCTCTGATTGAAAACCATGACCTGCTTGCAGCACACGTCAAATCCTGCTGCCAATGGCGCGATCATGTAAAGAACAGCGTCGAGCAACACACCGCTCTCTCCTGCTTGCCCAGCGAAACAGACTTCTTGCTTATCGAAACACCGGCAGGACAAGCAGATGCATTCACCACCCATTTAATCGAAGCTGGCATTCCTTGCATCAGCTACGCACCAATGCCTCAGCTCACCAACTGCATTCGGGTCATGCCTTCCAACATATCTGACGCAATCACTCTGTGTCACTTCCTTCAGAAACTTAATGATCTGGCAGAGGGAGTTTTGCAAAAAACCTAGGTTTTCCGCCAAATGATTGCGCTGTCAAATAATGAACATAGTTTCGACTATACATAGCAGGTTCGCGCCTTCTAACCCCATGAACGAAGATTGTCATGTTCCTGCGCAACTCAATAATTGGAGTAACAAGTTTACTCCTCATATCTTTCCTGGGAATTATACATCCGATCGGTGACAGCTTGTCTGTTCTTCGGCTGCCTCTGGCCGTCTTACTCGCTATTCTCACTCTCTTTAGCTACCGCCAGCCCAAGTTGATGATCATCGGCTTTCTGGTCGCAATAATCAGCAGCGCAACAGTATTGTGGGCCTATCAGGGAGTGCGCGTCCCAGAGAATTACGATCTGGCGGTCTATCAAAAGAACCTGAGTTTCCGTCCGGGAGATCGCTCGGACATCCTAAATGACATCCTCATGCTGAAACCAGATGTGATCACGCTTCAGGAAGTGCACAAAAGGCATCTTCCTCTCATCAACTCACTCAAAAAGCAGTACCCCTACCACATCGTTTGTCCGTTTACCGCCGTCGGTGCAGTCGCTGTGCTCTCACGCCTCCCTCTTGCTTCTGATGCTTATCGTTGTGAGATCGGCCTCGGCATAGCAGCACTGCACATCCAAAGCTCAGAGGGACCGCTCTGGGTGGTGTCTATCCATCAGCACTGGCCATGGCCGTTTCCTCAAGAGACACAAGCTGGGAAAATCATCTCGATCTTATCAGAGCTGGATGGACTGAAGATGATTGCTGGCGATTTTAACATGGTCCCGTGGTCGCACAATCTGGATGAATATACCGACGCCACGGACACTCAACTGGCCGGCCCATTTGAAGCAAGCTTCCTCTTCAAAGGCACCTATGCCATGCGCATTGACCACGTCCTCGCACCAAAGGGCGGAAAGACCTTTCTCCGCCCTTACTACGGCTCCGACCACCACGGTTTGTTTGCCCGCGTAGACCTGTAAGCGGCCTTACACCTTACGTGCGACTATGAAACGCCCCATGGGAGACGCCGGATAATTGCCAGTCTCAACAATCTTGAAGCCTGCCTGCTCAATCTGACGTCCCAATTCCACCTGCTTGAAGTAGGTCACATAAGGCGCATACCCAACAAGGCGCATCACATTGATCAGCCAGCGCCAGTAAAACGCGGAATCACCCAAACATGGCGTCTTGGAAATGAGCAATCCCCCCGGCTTCACAAGTCGCTGTACCTGATTGATTGCATCAGCCGGACCTTTGATCAGATGAATAACATTATACGCCATCACCACATCATAGGTTTTGCCATCAAGCACTGATCCACCTGCGGGAGCATGCACAAAACTCACATTCTCAACGCCGTCGTCCCATGCCTTTTCACGCCCAAACTCAATCATCTTGCTGGAAATATCGCTAGCGGTCATGTGCTTGACATGCTTGGCCAAAAGCATCGCCGTCGCCCCACTGCCACAGCCCAGCTCCAACACCTCTTGCTCCGGTGTGAGATAAGAACGGACACGGTCCATTGCCTTCTCATAGGAAGCAACGTCTTTCATTGGTCGCGCCACATAACCCGGCGCATGCTTGTCCCAAAATCCTGCGGAATTCTGCATCGGAAACCCTCCATTTCCTGCAGTGTATCCATGCATATTATCAAAACAAATTGCCAAAATTCGCAGTTGAGGTATACAAATATGCATGAACTGGCAGAGCGTCTCATTCGATTGGAATCAAGCCCGCGCTTTCCTTGTCACAGCAGAGGAAGGCTCCCTTTCGGCTGCGGCAAGGGCCCTCGGCCTCACCCAACCCACACTGGGCAGACAGGTCTCCGCGCTGGAAGAAGCGCTCGGCGTGACGTTGTTTGAGCGTGTTGGTCGCTCACTCTCCCTCACGCAGGCGGGCTTTGAGCTGCTGGAGCATGTGAAATCCATGGGAGAGGCAGCCAACCGCATCTCATTGGCAGCTTCCGGCCAATCTCAGGAGATTGACGGAACCGTCTGCATCAGCGCAAGCGACACCGCCTCAGCCTTCATCCTAACGCCCATTTTGAAGCAATTGCGCGAGATCGCACCAGGCATTCACGTGGAAATCATCGCCACCAACACCGTCAGTGATTTGCAGCAGCGTGAAGCAGATATCGCCATCCGCCATATCCGCCCGGAACAACCAGACCTGACCGCAAGACTTGTGAGGGAAACCACCGCACACTTCTATGCCAGCAAAACCTATCTGAACCGCAAGGGCCGCCCACAATCGGCCAATGACATGGCAAACCACGACTTCATCGCCTTCGACAGGCCAGACAAATTCCTCAAGTATTTCACCGAGTCTGGCCTGCCACTCAAAGAAAGCAACTTCAAACTAACAACCGCAAGCGGGCTGGTGGGGTGGCAACTGGTCAGAAATGATCTCGGCATCATCGTCATGATTCAAGAGATCGCTGAAATGTTCCCGGAAATGGAACAGGTGCTGCCAAGCTTTGAGCCATTCGTCGTGCCCTTCTGGCTGGCAACCCACCGCGAACTGCACACCTCAAAGCGCATCCGCCTGGTCTTCGACCTTCTGGCGGACACGCTCTCAAGCAAACAGTTGTTGTGACTGTGTGACAAACTTTATAATGACAACAGCATTCAAAATACGATGTGTGCACCAACACCCTTAATCGTGAGTAGATGCCCTGAATGTCTGGTAATGGGATGGACCGCCTGCTCCCCTAAGGCGCAGGCTCTATAGTGATCCTGTTCTCATGAAACCGGAGCAGTCCCATGACCACAGAACTTCTTTCCGTCGGCATCGACATTGGCAAAGATACATTACACATCGTTGGGTTCAATGACGATGGTAGCTACGCTTTTCGGAAAAAGATCAGGCGTCTGTCCCTCGTGGCTACGTTCGAGAAGTTGCCGCGCTGTATTGTGGGCATGGAAGCGTGCATGAGTGCGCATTTTGTTAGCCGAACATTGCGCAAACTGGGGTTCGATCCCCGTATCATCGCCGCCAAATACACCAAGCCTTTCGTCAAAGGCCAGAAGAACGATTACAACGATGCTGAAGCTGTGGCCGAGGCCGTGCTGCGGCCCAATTTGAATTACGTGCAGGAAAAGAGCCAGGATCAGCTCGATCTGCAAGCCCTGCATCGAGTTCGATCCCGATTGGTCTCGCGTCGTACCGCCACCATCAACCAGATCCGGGCCTTCCTGTTAGAGCAAGGAATTGCGGTGCGCACAGGTAGTAGCAGTTTGAGAAACTCTCTGTTCGCCATTCTCGACAATCGCGCCAATGAGATTTC
>NZ_LMCH01000006.1:0-164558 GCF_001623095.1 Pseudovibrio sp. Ad5
AGCCTTTCTGGTTGACAACGGTTCCCCATGGGGGACTGCTCTTACCGATCAGCGTTGGACACCATTGCGGATCTGGTTGGCTCATCTTGGTGTCCGCCTGATCCATGCCAGACCTTTTCATCCTCAGGCCAAAGGCAAGAATGAGCGGTTTAACCGAACCCTGAAAGAGGAGGTTCTGGCATACAGAACATTTCGCAGTCACCACACTATGCAATCGGCCTTTGATCAATGGAGGCGGATTTATAATTTCCATCGCCCGCATGAAGCACTTGGATTAGCGCCACCTATCAGCCGCTATACAATCTCACAGCATATCTTTCCCAAACACCTTCCAGATATCAGCTATCCCAAAGGAACAATGGTCCGAAAGGTACCCAGAACAAGAGCGGAAATCAGCTTTAAAGGAAGGCTCTGGTATGTCCCTAAATGCTTCCGCGGCTACACTCTCGCCATACGTCCCTCAGACAAACCTGGGATCTTCAACGTGTGTTTCGCCGCAAACACTGTCGCAAAAATCGACTTAACATCATAACATGACCGTCACCCATGTCCCCGAACAAACGTCAACCATCTCTCCGGGACAAACACTTTGAGCCGGGATCCATAACCTCTTGTTTTACTATTTTGCTGAGGCATTCGACCAATCTTTGACATTGAGGGGTATGGGTCCCGGGTCTTCGCTTTGCTGTGCCCGGGATGACACCGGTGGGTGGGGCAAAGACTGTCTCAAAAAACTTATTCCCCTTCTGAAATCCTCCCATATTCTGAACCTATGCCTACGTAACGGGCTGCTGGCGGAGCGACCGTCAGTTTGTCGTAGGTTGGGTTGGGCTGTTGGGAGACGTAACGCACCTTTCAGTGGTCCGGTGAACCGAACTTCAAACGTGACCGCATGGTTTGAGGGGAAGGGCCCAGGACTATAGGGTATCACGCGGCGACGGATACAAGAGCACCGGCAGGGAGACTTGCTTTTGCGAAGGTGTCAGTCAAAGACGGAGGAACTGTTTG
Organism: Pseudovibrio sp. Ad5; assembly: GCF_001623095.1. Lineage (NCBI taxonomy): Bacteria > Pseudomonadati > Pseudomonadota > Alphaproteobacteria > Hyphomicrobiales > Stappiaceae > Pseudovibrio > Pseudovibrio sp. Ad5. The sequence goes on from NZ_LMCH01000006.1 coordinate 1,009, forward strand.
GGCATGGAAACGTGTCTGGGTAAGCCACTTTCTTTCCGGGAAACCGGCTATCGTGCCTTATAGGCAAAAGAGGCGACGTTGTTCATTATAAAAAGCCCGGGCAAGGCGTGTAGCTGATGCCGAAGAAACATTTTTAAATAAGTAGCGCAGGTATTGCCTGCCGCCTTGCTCATCCCGATTATCGGGAACTCTGGTTCAACACTGCATGGGATGTCATGTGGTGCTGTTGGTGTTTGTGGTGTCCGTCCATATTGCCTTGTCTGTTAAAAAATTGAGGCAACCAGTTTTACGGATCTTATATTGAAGTACTGGAGGCTGTGATCCAAAATCCAGAGCGAAAACGCGCTCCATGCGAGTAAGCTTGCTGTCATTAACCCTCGACGAACTAGTGGGTTTGGGTAGCTATAGATGATTGCGCCAGCTGATGCGGGCAAGAACGTGACTAGGGCAAAAGCTGCAAATACTGCGCCGAGTGTTGAGACGAAGGCAGATGTGACATCGTGATATAAGAAACCGTCGACACCTGTGGTGAATGCCAATAGAGGGCCCAAGGGGTTAGCACAGGTTAGTAACAAGCTGAAAATGTAATAAAAAATGGCCTGTGGTCGGGTCAATTTCGGCACATCCTTCAGGAACATCATAATCAAACCCCAAAGGATGGTGATGAGGCAAAGTATTGGAAATATAGCCCAAGCGATGTGGAAATATGTATCTGGGACTGCAAAGATACCGCTTTGTCCGCCTGACAAGTATGTCATCAAGGCGAAGAGCAATAATTGGCTTACTGCTACGATCATCAGGAGTCTGGGTGACATTGCTCGATTTACAACGAGGATCGTCGAGAGTAACGGGCAGCTAAGGACGTTAAAGCCCAAGTGCGCGCAATTTACCGTGAGGAAGTTATATCCGTTAAAGGAGAATATGTAGAAGTATTCGAGCAAAGCCTGATCCGCAGATTGTACAACAGGCTCTCCCTAGCGAAGTCTAAGAGTTTTTGAAACAGCTTTTGTTCTATTTCTTCAAGCGTTGTGTTCGATGATGCGGCCTTCGCCGATGAGGCGGGGGGCTTTTTCGGTGGTGGTGTAGCTGATGGCGCCTTCCTCGGGTTCTACGCGGCGGCGGTCGCGCAGGTGGGCGGCGTTTTCTTTGATGCCGATGAGGTGGGCGAGGAAAGCGGAGTTGCAGCGGAAGACGTTGATGCGCTTTGGCAGTTCATAGAACTGGGCGTCTTTTTCGTGCTGAGTTTGCGTGGTGGCGACATCCTCAGAGACTTGCAGTTCCTTGCCTGGTTTCCCGTAGGTGTTCCGTCTTGAAACAGTCTCTGCATTTTGCTCTGTGATTTTGGCGTGACGGCGAGAGCCGATATCGCGATAGCGACGATCAGCGTCTGTTCCAGTGTTAATCGCTTTTCCAGTGCGGGTGACACGCATGACTTCACTCCCCCGACCGTCTCAAAATGAGACACCTGCCGTTTCCTGGGATTCACATCGCAAGGCGCGTGCCAAAGCTTAAGTTTTTATTAGGATTTTAATTAGTTGAGTGCAGCGAGATTGCTGAGAGAATGGGAAAGGTAAGCTGGTACAGAAGGTTAGAGCTTATCGATCTGATCTTCAGGACCGCTGACGAGCAGGGTTACGCCGTCCTCTGTGAAGGTGCGTTCGATGATTTCCAGCTGTAGCAGAATGACCTGGCGTTCCAGTTCGGCACTGCTGGAGAAGCTGGCAGAGACACTGCGGGTTTTGATGCGCAGCCATGGCACAAGCTCAGCTTCCCGAATGGCGAGATTTGCGGCGCCGGAGTAGGCCCGTGCCAGACCGCCGGTGCCCAGTTTTGTGCCGCCGAAGTAACGGACGATGATGACGCCCACATCCACAAGGTCTGCCCCAATGAGTGTTTTAAGTGTGGGCATGCCGGAGGTGCCAGACGGTTCACCATCGTCTTTGCCGCCTTCATCGATGCGTCCCTCGGGGAGCATTCTGCGGAAGGCGGTGACGTGGTGGTTGGCTTTTTTGTGCTCGTCGCGAAGGTCCGCCAGCCGCTGAGCAAAGTCTACATGGGGTACTAGAAAGGCAAGAAAGCGTGACTTCTTTTCTTCCAGTATCGCGTTGTATTCCTGCTCAACGGTGAAGAGGGGCATGGGCTTATGCTCCTACCGGTTCTTTGCTTTTGAAGTGCTTGGAGAGCTTCAGAGCCTGACCCTGATAGTTGGAGCCAATGCCTTCGCCGTAAAGGGTTTCTGGCACTTCCTCCATGTGCTCGTAGACAAGGCGGCCAACCGTCTGGCCGTGTTCTACGATGAAGGGAACGTCGTGAGAGCGGACTTCGAGAACGGCTCTGGAGCCTGTGCCACCAACGGTGGAGTGGCCGAAGCCGGGGTCGAAGAAGCCTGCGTAGTGGACGCGGAATTCGCCGACGAGTGGATCGAATGGCACCATCTCAGCAGCGTATTGTGGTGGGACGTGGACGGCTTCCTGCGAGACCAGAATGTAGAACTCGTTCGGGTCGAGGATGAGCGTTGCATCGCCGCGATTGTACAGCGGTTCCCAGAAGTCTTCCGGGTCCTGCGCGTCTTTGCGATCGACGTCGATCACACCTGTATGGCGCTTGGCGCGGTAGCCGATGAGGCTGTCTTTGCCAGAGCCTTTCAGATCGATGGAAACCTGTACGCCGTTGTTGATGGCGTCTTCGTCCTTGCCGCCAGAAACCAGCGTGTGCTGGTTGTGCACTTTGGTCAGGTCTTCATCATTGATGAGGGTTTCACCATCGCGGAAGCGGATTTGGGACAGGCGAGAGCCTTCGCGGACCAGCACAGGGAAGGTCTTTGGAGAAATCTCAGCGTAGAGCGGGCCTTTGTAGCCAGCTTCAACACGGTCAAACGCGCGGCCCTGGTCTGTGATGACGCGGGTGAACACATCGATGCGGCCCGTGGAGCTTTTTGGGTTGGCTGTGGCGGATTGCTCAGCCGGGAGGTCCAGCGCTTCCTGAAGGCGGACGATGTAAACGCAGTTGGTTTCCAGCACGGCGCCTTTGGAGAGGTCGATCTCGTGCAGGATGAGCTTTTCCAACTTGTCTTCCACTTTTGCGTCAGGGCCGGGCAGAAAGGAGGCACGAACACGCCATGCTTTTACGCCGAGGCGCAGGTCAAGACTGGCAGGTTGAATCTGGTCCTCGTCGGGCACTCTGTCTGCTTGAATTGCACCGCTGGCAAACATAGCTTCAATCGCTTTTGCCGGAAGAATGCCTGTCATTGTTGGTTCCGCCCCACTGGTACTCAAATCGTTCTGACACTGATTAACGTAAGTTTGATCTCTCGCCAAGTCTGCAACCTAAGCTGATTGATTGACCCTAGTGTATTTTCGAGGTAAAAACGCTGCCTATTCCGTGGTGATTTGGTCGACCGGCTTGCAACCACGTAAAACAAGTAGCTAAAGGGTCGGGTTCTTGTATAGACCTCGGCCCGCGCCGGGGTTTTTTAATGAAGGGGTAGAGCAATATCTCTTCGGGCAGGAATGAGCGATGACAGACGCAAAGAACTGGAAGCCAGCAACTCGGCTTGTTCATGGAGGCACAACGCGCTCCAGCTTTGGTGAAACATCCGAAGCTATCTTCCTTACACAAGGGTATGTTTACGACAGCTCAGAGGCGGCAGAAGCACGCTTTTTGGGCGAGAATCCGGGCTATATTTATTCCCGGTACGCAAACCCGACCGTAGGAATGTTCGAGCGACGAATGTGTGAACTGGAAGGCGCTGAGGCCGCACGCGGCACGGCTTCTGGTATGGCGGCTGTTAACTCTGCGATTATGGCCTGCGTTAAAGCTGGCGATCACGTGATTGCACCAAAGGCACTGTTCGGTTCCTGCCGATACATCATCGAAAAGCTGCTGCCACGTTATGGTGTGGAGTCCACGCTGATTGATGGCACTGACATTGAGCAATGGAAAGCAGCTGTTCGTCCGAACACCACAGCGGCATTCCTTGAAAGCCCAACCAACCCGACGCTTGAAGTGATCGATATTCCAGCTGTTGCGGATATTATTCACGAAGCTGGTGGACGGCTTATTGTCGACAACGTGTTTGCGACTGCTATCTGGCAGAGCCCGCTGGCCTTGGGCGCTGATGTGGTGATCTACTCTGCGACCAAGCATATTGACGGGCAGGGCCGATGTCTGGGCGGTATCGTGCTTTCTGATGAAAAGTGGATTGTGGAAGAATTCCATGACCCGTTCAAGCATACTGGGCCTGCGATGAGCCCGTTCAACGCCTGGGTTCTGCTGAAAGGTCTGGAGACATTGTCTCTGCGTGTTGAGCGTCAGACTGCGAATGCAGGCAAGCTGGCAGAGTTCCTTGCGGATCATTCTGCAGTGTCTCGGCTGATTTACCCGGGCCGTGCTGATCACCCACAGGCGGATATCGTGGCCAAGCAGATGCAGGGTGGGTCTACCATGCTGGCGTTTGATTTGGCGGGTGGTAAGGAAGCGGCCTTCAAGTTCTCCAATGCACTGGAGATTGTCAGCCTTTCCAACAACCTTGGTGATGCGAAGAGCCTGATTACCCATCCGGCGACGACTACGCACCAGAGTGTTGCGGAAGATGCGCGTTTGGAGCTGGGCATTACAGACAAGACGCTTCGTCTTTCTGTTGGTCTGGAAGATGCAGATGACCTGCTGGAAGATGTTGCTAAGGCACTGGCCGCGCTTTAAGCGTGTTGCACATTACAACTAGCGTGAGGGCATCCAACCGGGTGCCCTTTATGCATTAAAGCCCAATGCTGCAGACTTGTTGTTAGCTGTTGCTGGTTGCCACAACTACATCTCGCCGTGCTCCGGACAAGGTGATGATGAAACCGGCGATGACATCCAGAAACGTGATGGTCATGAGCAGAAGGAAGAGCGGAGTGGCGGCTTCTTGTACCGAGAGGAACTCAATTAGGTAAGCCACGAGGATCAACAGAGACAAGCTGTGATCTACCAGTGAGAGTGTGCTGGTTCTGGTGGCTTTGATGATCTCAACGAAGAGCAGGACCAAAGTGCCTGCAAGCAGAAGGGTGGCGACATCCAGAGGAACAAGCAGTCCGGATGGCAGTGGGATCTGGAATACAATGGCAGCCCACGGAGTGACGTTGTAGCCTTGATCAAGCACCGGCTCTAGATCTTCAAACCACCGAAATGCAACAGCGTTGTAGAGCAAAAACGGAATGAGCGTGAGTGGAATAGTCCTCATGTGGTTGTCCCCGGAAGAGCTGGAAGCGGTATCCTATCGGAAAAGATTAACATTAATGCTGGGGGTCTGTGATGCCCTGAAACCGGGAGGGGTAACGCTTCGAGTGGTTTAATGCCTAGGGCTTTCATTTTAAGTGGAGTTCTAGGGAATACGACGCGTGCGATTGTGAATAGTGAGGGGGCGTCGCACACGTTCTGTCATGCGACGTTCTATGTGAGAGAGCTCATTATAGTTATCGACAGTGATGCCCTTCCAATATTTGACGATGGGAAGGCCTATGCGAAGTTGAAAAGCACCAATGGGATAGTTGATGTCGCTGTGATAGCGGATCTGGCCAACAAATGTGGTCTTCAATCCAGGTACGCCAAACCAGCCTGCACGGGATATTTCAAACCGTCCCTGCGCCCCGCTTATCTCTTCAATGTTGTTGGCGGTTCTATAAAAGCCTCCTGCATAGATGCGGAAGCCGAACCCCAGATCCTCAGTTCCGGGAAGGTCGTAGCCAATCTCTCCTGAAAGGTTGAGGAGAGGAATGCTTTCGCGTTGGTCTGTGCTACCCGGCTCCGGTTCCAGAATACGGACTTTGCTTGTCGGAAATTGTGCGTTGAAGCGAGCCTCATAGTTATTTGCCAAAAACTCGATGCCCGTGGTGACTGCAGTTGCGGGGCCGCGTTCGTAATCTTCCTTGTAGTTCATGAAGATGTAGGTGCTGCCAATCAAGTTTGGCCGTACAAAGTGACGGAGGCCACCGCCAGCACTTATGAGATAAACAGCATCAGAGGAGTTGCCGGAGCGGACATCAGCGAAGAACATGCCATGACTGTCCTGAAAGACTGGCGTGATGACTTCGGCGGCTCCAGTTGTGTTATTGCGATCTGTCTCAAACAGGCCAATGAGGCGGGGTTGGTACTTGCCTTGCGGATTGAAGGTGAAGTGGTCGTCTAAATTGAAGAGAGGTTGGGCCTGGCTAGCAGAGGTATTCAGCGCCACAAGGCAGAGCAGAATACGCAACAAAGTTTGCAAAAGCTGGCCCATTTGCTCTCTTGGTGCTGACGAGAATGCGACGTTTACCAGCAGTATTGGAGGTTACTTACGTTTCTGATAGTCCCGCCATCCAGTGGGCTATCCTTGCCAAGCTGAGAGGAACTGAAGATCTTCACAGCCAGCAAACTGGGTGCATCGCTCCAGTTCAGCTTCCAATCGTTGTTGGCGGCCTTTGCCCATGCGAATGCCAGCCTCGGGCCAGAAGCGTTTTACGGCCAAAGCATTGGAGGCTTTGTCACGCTTCATATCAATGCGGCCAATCAACTTGTCCCCCTCCATTACGGGGAAGACATAATAGCCGTATTGCCGTTTTGGTTCAGGGACGAAGATTTCGATGCGGTAATTGAAGTCAAAAAGGAACTCAGCGCGCTTGCGGTCTCTTAATGCCGGGTCGAATGGACTGAGGATGCGGATCCGTTGGGATGGGGCTTCGAGGGATCTCAGTTCATCTTCAATTGTTGGGCGTGCGAGACATAATTTGGGCTTCGTGTCGCTGGCAGGTTGAATCTCAACAGGGATTAGTTCCTGACGCTTCTGGGCTTGCTCACACCATGCTTTGACATCGGCAAGGTCTAGTTTGTCCCAATAGGCTGCAATTTCGCTGGGCGTAGCGAAGCCGAGGCGGTCGATTGCGGAGTTGCAAGCCCACTCTATGGTTTCTGCATGGCTGGGTTTAGCGGAGCGGTGATCCTCAGGGATGACGCGTTCTGTCAGGTCATAGAGTTTTTGAAAGTTTTCACGCCGGGAGACGGAGATTTGTCCGGTCCGCCAGAGATATTCAAGTGCTGTTTTGGATGGGTTCCACTCCCACCATCCGCCTTTGCTGCGCTTCTCATTCTTGCCGACATCTGAGGTGCCAGCGGGGCCGTTTTCTTCGATGTGCCGTAGAATGAGGTTGAGTTTTTCCTGATACTCCGCACCGCGCCAGACCTTCCAGCAGGATTGCAAGCTCTCTGCGCTTTTTTGGAAGCGGTAGTGCCAATAAGGGAAGAACTCGGTTGGAATGATTGAGGCATCATGCGTCCAGTGCTCAAAGAGGCTTCTGTCATTTTCCAGCAGCTTCTTGAGATGTTTGGGGCGGTAACTTTGGCGGCGTGACCACAAGATCATGTGGTGCGCACGCTCTACTGTGTTGATGCTATCAACCTGCACAAAGCCAATGCGGTGAATGAGATCGAGGAGATCTTCTCCTTTCGAGGAGCCTGTTGGTGCTTCAAGAAGGGCGTGTTTCTGCAGAAACAAGCGGCGCGCAGCGGCGTTATCAACTTTTAAAACTAACTGCGCTTCCATAGTCATCAAAGTCTCCTGCTTGGTCAGACGTGCCTAGGCTAGGAGAGGTAGCGCCTTGCCGCAAGCAGTCCGCAGCAGATAGTTGTGGGTTTGTTCCTATTATGTTCTCTAAAAGGAGGTTGCATTGGACTTTGCAGAAAAACAGCGGGGTGTGTTTCAGCGGATGATTGTTGGAGCGTTGGTGACCGCGATTGTGCTTTTGTTTGGTGCGCTTCTCAATCCGTTTGGATTTGCCGCAGACTGGAATGCCTCTGAGCGACTTTGGGTGGCAGCGGTTTCATTGTTATCACCTGCCTTGCTGCTGATGATTTCCATAGGTCGTCTGGCAATGCGCAGGTTTTATCATGCTGATGACATTGATGGAGGAGGGCTAACCCACGGCAGTGAGGAAGCCAGGATGCTGCAGAGCATTTTGCAAAATACACTTGAGCAGGGGGTGTTGGCGGGGTTCATCTACATTGCCTGGGCTGCGGTTATGCCCGGTAGCACGATGTCGGTACCGCTGTTAGCTGCGCTGCTGTTTGCGCTCGGGCGTATTCTGTTTTTTGCCAGCTATGAGAAGGGGGCACCCTGGCGTGGAACCGGCTTTGCACTGACTTTCTACCCAAGCATTTTAATGCTGGTGGTTGTGCTGATAACGTTGATGGCCGGGTTGTAGCGCTCACGCTGGCATATAGCGAGCGACTACAAGATGTCCGAGCACAGGACTTTCGTGCTCTTGTCGGAGTGTGGTCTGCGTGAAGTCGATGGTTGCAAAGTCGAATTGCTCCAAGAGATTGCGGAGATAATCTTCTGTATGCTTGAAGCGGCAGCTGTCGCTCATCGTGTAGGGCTGGGTATTGGATGCAGGCTCCATCACAGCTTCAGCGGAGAACAGGAACACGCCATTCTTTTCGATGTTGCGGGCAACACCTGCGAAGAGATCTTCCAATGAACCAAAGTACGGCAAGAGTTCTGATGCGAGTATCAAATCCCATTTCTGAGGATGATCTTGATCGAGAAACTCGTTGATTTCACATTGCTGGAGATCGTCGTAGATCTTCTTGTCTCTCGCCAGCTTGAGCATTTGCTCGGAAATGTCGACGCCAGTTTTATAACGGATCTGATCTTCAAAAAATTCGGCAGCTAAGCCAGTGCCACAACCTAGATCTAAAAGACGTTTAAAGGGGCCAAGCTTGAGAGTGTTGATCTTTTCGTGGATCTTGGTTGGTAGGCTGTATTGGAGGATCTCCAGTAGCTTGATATCGAAAAGCTTTGCTTTCTGGTCAAACAGAGCGGAAACATACTCAGCTGGCATACTGTCCAGCTTTTCTGAGTTCGCCTTTGCTCTTGGCAGATCGATGGTTTCCTCTGAGTTTTCAGAGCACCCTTGCCCAAGAAGGTTCAGCAAGTGATCGGCAGCTCCGTTGAACTCTCCGGTCTCTTTGAGCTCGAGTACATGATCATAGATCATGAAATGTCGGAGGAAATCTGCAACGGGATTGGTTTCTTGTTCTTTTTTGTCATTCTTCATCGCTGTGTAGTATCCTCGTCTTTGAATACTGACATGATTGAGCCATGAAAAAATTAATGAACAGTAAGCCTCTTTTGGTTGATCGTTTTTAGGTAAGCAACGGAAAGTAGCTGTATTTTTGTTGCTAGGTATTTCTCAAAATAAAACCCGCAGTGTTTCCACTGCGGGCTTAATAACTAATTTAAAGCTTAGGAGCTTTTACCCTTTCAGGCGTCCGTCAACTCTTTTGCTTTGGTCATCTGATTCCGCTTTGCCAGCGTGCGCAAACGCAGAGCGTTGAGGCGGATGAAGCCTGCAGCGTCTTTCTGGTCGTAAGCGCCGTGGTCGTCTTCGAAGGTCACCAGCTCTTCTGAGTAGAGAGAGTAAGGAGATGCACGACCAACAACGATAACGTTGCCTTTGTAGAGCTTCAGTTTAACCGTACCGGTCACGAACTCCTGAGACTTGTCGATCATCGCCTGCAGCATCTCACGGTCTGGGGAGAACCAGAAGCCGTTGTAGATCAGCTTTGCGTAGCGTGGCATCAACTCGTCTTTGAGGTGAGCAGCGTCACGGTCCAGCGTGATGGATTCCATCGCACGGTGCGCTGACAGGAGGATTGTTCCGCCTGGTGTCTCATAGATGCCGCGGGACTTCATGCCAACGAAACGGTTTTCGACCAGATCGAGGCGGCCAATGCCGTTGTCGCGACCGTAATCGTTCAGCTTGGCAAACAGAGTTGCCGGAGACATGTGTACGCCATTGATGGAGCACGCATCGCCTTTTTCGAAGCCGATTTCGATTTCGGTGACTTCGTCCGGCGCGCTGAGCGGGTCAACGGTGCGCTGGAAGACATACTCTGGTGCTTCTTCATTCGGATCTTCCAGAACTTTACCTTCGGAAGAGGAGTGAAGCATGTTTGCGTCAACGGAGAACGGTGCTTCGCCGCGTTTGTCCTTTGGTACCGGGATCTGATGCTGTTCTGCGAACTCGATCAGGTCAGTACGGGACTTCAGCGTCCAGTCACGCCAAGGTGCGATCACCTTGATGTCTGGGTTCAGTGCGTAGCATGCCAGCTCGAAGCGTACCTGGTCGTTGCCTTTACCGGTTGCGCCGTGCGCAACTGCGTCAGCGCCGGTTTCTTCAGCGATCTCGATGAGACGCTTGGAAATGAGCGGGCGGGCGATAGAGGTGCCGAGGAGATAAACGCCTTCGTAAACTGCGTTGGCCCGGAACATTGGGAACACGAAGTCCCGAATGAATTCCTCACGGAGATCATCAATGTAGATTTCTCGAATACCAAGCAGTTCAGCTTTTCGTCGTGCTGGCTCTAACTCTTCGCCCTGACCTAAGTCAGCAGTAAAAGTTACAACTTCACAGCCGTATTCCGCCTGCAACCACTTGAGAATAATCGAGGTGTCGAGCCCGCCAGAATAGGCAAGCACAACCTTTTTGATGTCGCCTTGGGCCATAGATTAGCTTCCAAATGTGTGTTCGGGCGCATAAAGCGCCTATGCTGGGCAATCTACCGAGGAGAGCGAGCAACGCAAGTGGTGATTGAGGATTGAGTGCTGAGTTATTAATCGGGATAGTTGAGCTACTTACAGGTGTTCCTGATAATTGGGTGAGTTGAAGCTGTTGCCAGGTTCAGCTATCGGGTATGTAAGGTTTTGATAACGCGAAGATAATGACTGCTACGTTGTGCTTTGATGCTATAAAATTTGCACGCCTTGGGTGTGAGCCGTGAGTTGCTAAACTGCATGATCTCTCAACTGTATCTGCGGAAAAACCATAGAGTTTATGCGCAGAAAAATTTTCCAGAGTCCTGCAATTAACCAACAAGTCTCTGTATCTACGAGGATTTCCGGGCAGGCCTTATGCGTCTTTTGTCTAAAATTGCGGGCAGATTTCTTTGAGGTTTGGTCAAGATTATCGAGGCTTTTATTGCGCGATTCGATGACTTTGGCTCAAGGATTCCAGTCTGGTGGTGCCAGCTCGAAGCCATCGAAAAGGAAACCTGGAGCAACAGTGCAACCGACTAATGTCCACTCGCCGAGGCTTCGTGCGGACTGCCATGCATGGCGAGATACGATGCCTTGAGGGCGTTGGTCGTTTAATACATCCATGCCGAGGATGATGTCGTTTTGGCTGCCTTCTTCGGAGCTGATGGAAAGGCAGAGTGGGGCGCCGCCGTAATAGTGCCATGTCTCAATTGCATCGATCCGGTGCCAGTGAGATTTTTGACCCTTCTTGAGGAGATAATAGATTGCCGTTGAATAGCCGCGCCCTTCTGGGCCTTCTGTATCCCGGAAGGTTTCGGTGTAGTAGCCGCCTTCCGGATGCTCTTTCATTTGCAGTTCAGCGATGATTTCTTCAGCGGTTGCTGAAGAGGTGATCTGGTCGAGCGGCATCAGAAGTTGTCCTTGCGGCGGCGTATTTCTGTAAATATATCAACTGGTTCGGCGTTGACCATGTTGAGATTTTTCTGGACGAGAGGATCTCGGACTCTCAAAAACGGATTGGTTGAAAGCTCGGCTGCCATAGAGGTTGGCAGGGTTGGGCGACCGACTTCACGGAGCGCTTCGATGCGTTTTGTCCGTTCCTGCAATGCTTGATTGTTTGGGTCGATCGTGAGAGCGAATTTGGCGTTGGCCAGCGTGTATTCGTGACCGCAATAGATCCTTGTTTCGGGTGGTAATGTGTTTGCCAGGTGGCTCAGAGAGGCCCACATCATTTCGGGATCGCCTTCGAAAACACGGCCGCAACCGAGAGCGAAGAGTGTGTCGCCTGTGTGAGCAATGCCTGCCTCCTGAAACCACCAGGAGATATGGTCAAGTGTATGGCCCGGAGTACCTATGGCTTTGACTGCAATTGGGCCGACGAGAATGTCATCTCCGTCCTCCACAAAACGGTTCATGCCTGTGATGTGTTGGCGGGAGCGCTCTGGCCCGGTTACTTTTGCGCCTGTCTTCTCAACGAGTTCAGCCATTCCGCCGACATGATCCCAGTGATGGTGTGTGATGAGAATGTCGGTCAGGTTCCATCCGGTTTCTTCCAGAACCTGTAAGTAGGGGGCTGCTTCTGGAACATCAATTGCAACTGTACAGCCGCTGTCGGGGTGGTGAACGAGAACGCCGAAATTATCTTTCAGACAAACAAACTGCCGGACTTCAACTTCAATCATCAACCAGCTCCCAAGCATACAGTATATCTTTATGAGATCATGAGAGGACAAGCTGTCAAATTCAACTGCAAACTCACAAAACTCTGGGTGTGGTTGATTTAAGCTTGCAAATCGTCAGCAAGAAGCGTTGCGCCCAGGGCTCTGGCACCCCATGATAAGAGAAGGCAACGCGCGGAGAACCAGTTGTATCTTGATGTTACTCACTTAAAAGAGTTCTACGACCTGCCACTTGGACGGATGCTTCGGGTGTTGGTTGGGAGCCGCGTGAAAATGCTTTGGCCAGAAATGCATGGTCAGAGTTTGCTGGGTATTGGCTATGCCGCTCCTTATCTGAGGCCTTACCTGAAGAAGACCAATCGTGTGTTTGCCGGAATGCCTGCTGCGCAAGGTGTGGTGAAGTGGCCGCGTGAAGTTGAAGTGCCAAACAAAGCCTTCCTGATGGAAGATAGTCAGTTGCCGTTTCCAGATTCCTGCATTGACTGCATCTTACTCGTGCATTCGTTGGAGATGGCAGGGCAGCCTGGGGCGTTGTTGGATGAAGTCTACCGGGTCTTGTCTCCGGGTGGGCGGGTGATTGTGATTGTTCCCAATCGACGTGGTGCGTGGGCACGGTCAGAGGTTTCACCGTTTGGGTATGGTCGTCCTTATTCAAGACCGCAGCTCGATAACTTCCTGAGCAATCATCACCTTTCAGTTGTGTCACGGGAAGAGGCGCTGTTTGTGCCACCGACAAACTCGAGAATGGTTTTGAAGAATGCGCGTAGTTTTGAGCGTTTAGGTGCAGTGGCCTGGTCTGCATTTGCGGGATTGCTGGTCACTGAAGCTGAGAAGCAGGTGTACCGTGGTATTCCGATGAAAGCGAGCCACGTGACGCGGGTCTTGCGGCCCGTCTTTCTGCCTAATGGAAAGACTGCCGGTGCGCAGGCGATGAACGGGCACAGTCGCCAGCAAGAAGGAACTTTCGCCAACGAGGGCGAAAGCTGAGTTTTGATTACTTCCGTTCCAGAAGGAAGACGGCCTGATCGCCGATCAGGTTCCAGACCCACCATGGTGCGTTGAACCCAATGCGCTGGCCTCTTGCATCCAAAGCTTCTGCCTTAATGACTTTAGCATGGACTTCTTCTGAGAGAGCAACAAAGTCACGGATCGTGCAGAAGTGGATGTTTGGTGTGTCGTACCACTCGTAAGGCAGATAGTCGGTGACGGGCATTCTGCCTTTGAAGAGCAGCTGCATACGGTTGCGCCAGTGGCCGAAATTCGGGAAGGACACGACGACTTTCTTACCGATACGCAGTAACTGCTCAAGAACCTGTTTCGGGTCCATTGTCGCCTGAAGCGTATGGCTTAGAATTGCGTAATCAAAAGCGTCGTCCGGGTAGGCTGCAAGATCGTTGTCTGCATCGCCTTGTACAACTGAGAGCCCGCGGGCAACGGCTTCATTCACGCCTTTTTGCGAGGTGTCGAAGCCACGGCCATCAACGCCGCGAGTGTCGATCAGCAGTTCCAGAAGTTCGCCAGTGCCGCAACCGATGTCCAGAACGCGTGAGCCGGATGCTACAAAATCGCAGAGAATTCGGTGATCGCCGCGTACATTACTCAAATCATGTTTTGTCATAATGAATCTGCTTTCTGATGAAGCTTACTGCTCAGTGTTACGGTCAATCACCATTTCCCGGTGCGGGAATACCTCTGGCTTTTGCTGCTCCTGTCAGGAAGCCACGCATTGTTTTGAACAGTTCAGGTTCATCAAGAAGGAATGCATCGTGTCCGCGTGAGCTCTCGATTTCAACAAAGGAGACGTTTGCTCCAGCTGCATTGAGGGCTCGTACAATGTCTTTGCTTTCCGAGGTTGGGAAAAGCCAGTCCGTTGTGAACGACATGACGCAGAAACGGGTTGTACTATGCAAGAATGCGTTGGCCAGTTTGCCACCATGTGCTGCCGCGAGATCGAAGTAATCCATCGCGCGGGTTACATAGAGATATGAGTTTGCGTCGAAGCGATCGACAAAAGTCATGCCCTGATGGCGCAGATAACTTTCGATCTGGAAATCTGCATCGAAGCCAAAAGTGATGGCTGAGCGGTCTTGCAGGTTGCGACCAAACTTGCTGTGCAGGCTTTCATCAGACATGTAGGTGATGTGCGCTGCCATGCGGGCCACCGACAGGCCCTTCATAGGGCGCTTGCCTTCTTTGGCATATTGTCCGTGGCACCAGTCTGGATCCGCCATGACAGCCTGACGGCCTACCTCATGGAAGGCAATGTTCTGGCTGGAGTGGCGTGGACCTGCAGCGATTGGGACAGCTGCAAATACCTTTTCTGGATAGGCAGATGCCCATTGCAGCACTTGCATGCCGCCCATGGAGCCGCCGACAACTGCGAAAAGAGTTTCGATACCGAGCGCTTCAACCAGTTTTGCCTGGGAGCGCACCATATCGCCGATTGTGACGACAGGCAGGTCGAGCCCGTAAACCTCATTGGTTTCCGGATTGGTACATGCAGGACCAGTGGTGCCGAGGCAGCCGCCGAGCACGTTTGCACAGATGACGAAGTATTTGTCGGTGTCTACTGGCTGACCAGGACCAACCATCATGGACCACCAGCCGGGCTTGCCGGTTACGGGGTTCTCAGAGGCAACGTATTGATCACCGGTGAGGGCGTGGCACACAAGAATGGCGTTGGTCTTGTCTTCATTCAGCTCGCCATAGGTCTCATAAGCAATTTGCCAAGGGGCGAGTTCTGTACCTTCATCAAGCCGGAGAGGATTGTCTGAACCAAATCGCATGAGCTTGCTGGCAGGCATATCCATCTGTGCCGCTGCAACACTGGCTTGTGTTGAGGGTGAGATATTCGGAGTCTTCTCCGGTTTTGCGCTGGCAGTCTCAGTCATGTTTTCTTCCGCGGTGTTGTGAAGGCGAATTGGGTGTTCCTCTAAAGGATTGCAAGAGAGTTTTTGCTAGGTGCCAATTGGCAGTGTGTCAACGTTTTCTTTTGCTTTCACCGTCGTTGTTTCCTATGAATTTACATAGGTTCTGTTCAATAATTCGAGTGGGTTAGTGCAATGTCTGGGTCTTCATCAGTTTCAGATTCAAAAATGAGCTTGTCTCAAGTCCGCGATAAACTAGATGAAGTTGATGATAAATTGCATGCCTTGCTTATGGAACGTGCTGACCTGATTGAGCATATTGTTGCGGCAAAAGCTGAACAAGGTTCTATGCATGCTGTTTTTAGGCCCTCTCGTGAAGCAGATATTATGCGGCGGTTGGTTGAGAACCATCGCGGTGTTCTGCCTATTATGTCATTGGAACATATTTGGCGTGAGATAATCTCTTCGCTCACAAATGCCCAGACAACTTATCGTGTACATCTTGATGGAAGTGCAGATCGACTCGCAATGAGTGAGCTGACACGCTTCTATTTCGGTTACGCCATTGAACAGCAACGCGAGATAGACCCCTCTGCTGTGCTTGCGGCGGTTGATTATTCACAGGTCGATCTTGGTGTGATCGGATTAGAAGAACGTGCAGAAACGCCTTGGTGGCGTGGCATGGGCGCCCGGGATGATGGCACCGATGGTCCTTCGATTATTGCACGGCTTCCGTTTTTGGTTGTTCAGGACAGGCCTGCTGATCTGCCTGCTGTTGTGGTTGCGGCTCAAACTGCTGAAACTGAGAAGCCGGATATTTGTGTTTACGATGTGCGCTGGACGGGAGCTATACCGAGCTCATTGATGCACAAAGGTATAGAAGTGTTGAGTTTTTATCGCAGTTTTGAAGGCGTAGATGCGCTATTAGCTGTTCCGGGGAATATATCCGAGCAGGAGCTGGCGACTTTCTTTGAAGCTGCTGAGGCGACGCCGGATAAACTTAGATATGTCGGTGGATACCCCGCGCCGCTTGACCTAGATGATGAATTTGATAGTGAAGCAGACGCAGTTGGTTAAATTGCGTGTTTTTTGAATAAAGGAATGAGTTGATGGAAGAGCAGGTAGTACGCCCTGTCCCTCGTGCTGGTGTGTTGGCAATTGATCCGTATGTACCCGGTAAGGCGAAGGCAAATGGTGGCCATAAACTACATAAGCTCTCTTCCAATGAATCTCCTTTAGGTGCGAGCCCAAAAGCGCTTGAAGCTTACCGCACCATTTCCGAGCTTCAGTTTTACCCTGATGGAAGCGCTGGCGAACTTCGCACAGCAATTGGTGAAGTATACGGCCTGAACCCGGATCACGTCATTTGTGGATGTGGCTCTGACGAAGTGCTGAGTCTGCTGGCCTATGCCTATCTGGGTGAAGGTGATGAGGCTATTTATACCACGCACGGCTTCCTTGTTTATAAGATTGCGATCCACGCAGCTGGTGCGACACCTGTTGTTGCTCCAGAAAAAGACCTGAAAACGGATGTGGATGCCATTCTGGAACGTGTGACCGAGAAAACCAAAATGGTTTTTGTGGCCAATCCGAACAATCCGACCGGCACTTATATTCCGTTTGACGAAGTTAAGCGTTTGCACGCCGGATTGCCGAAGACCTGCATTCTGGTTCTCGATGCGGCCTATGCTGAGTATGTGCGCCGGAATGATTATCAGTGCGGTATTGAGCTTGTTGCGAACTCCGAAAACGTTGTTATGACACGGACGTTCTCCAAGGCTTATGGTCTGCCAGCGCTGCGTGTTGGCTGGGCGTATGGTCCTGAGCACATCATTGATGCGCTGGGCCGTATTCGCGGGCCGTTTAACATGAATGCTGCTGCGATTGCAGCTGGTGCTGCTGCTGTGCGTGATCAGGCGTTTATTGAGCAGGCAGTTAGCCACAATAACGAATGGTTGCCGTGGGTAGTTAACGAACTGACCAAACTAGGTCTTGACGTAACGCCAAGTGTCGGCAATTTCATTCTGATCCATTTCCCTGAGGAACAGGGGAAGCGGGCTGTCGATGCGGATGCCTTCCTGCTGGAACGCGGGTGTGTGCTGAGGCAGGTGAAAGCCTATGGATTTGACAATGCCTTGCGCATGTCAATCGGCAGTGAGGAAGCCAACAGAGATGTTGTTGCTGCTCTCTCTGAATTTCTGAAGTAGTTCTAATAGAAGGTCTCCATGTCTGAACCCTTGTTTAGCCGGGTCGCACTGATTGGTATCGGTCTGATCGGCTCATCTCTTTCGCATGTCATGCGCCGCGAAAAGCTGGCGGGTGAAATTGTTATATCCACACGCTCAGAAGTTACTCTGAAGCGTGCGGAAGAGTTGAAACTTGGGGACCGATATTATCTGGACGCAGCAGAAGCCGTAAAAGGGGCAGACCTTGTTATCGTTTGTGTACCGGTTGGTGCATGTGGAGCCGTGGCAAAAACCATTGGTCCTCACTTAGCTGAGGGTGCGATTGTGACTGACGTGGGTTCTGTGAAGGCCTCCGTTATTTCGGCAATGAAGCCGCATATGCCGGAAGGTGTGCATTTTATTGCAGGCCATCCGGTTGCTGGTACTGAGTATTCCGGCCCTGATGCTGGTTTTGCCTCTCTTTTTGAGAACCGCTGGTGCATTCTTACGCCAGATAGCGACAGTGATGCGGGTGCTACAGAGCGCCTGACTGCCTTCTGGGAGGCCTGTGGCTCACATGTGGACACCATGGATGCTGAGCACCACGATCTTGTGCTGGCTGTTGTGTCTCACCTTCCGCATATCATCGCCTACAACATTGTTGGTACGGCTGATGATCTGGAAACGGTGACCAAGTCAGAAGTGATCAAATACTCTGCTTCCGGTTTCCGCGATTTCACGCGTCTGGCGTCTTCTGATCCGACTATGTGGCGCGATGTGTGCCTGAACAACAAAGAAGCCATTCTTGAAATGCTGTCTCGCTTTTCTGAGGATCTGTCTGCCTTGCAGCGTGCGATCCGGTGGAGTGATGGCGATGCCTTGTTCAAGCTGTTTGCACGGACCAAAGATATTCGCCATCAGCTTGTTGAAGCCGGTCAGGAATCTGCGGCGCCGAACTTTGGTCGTGAGAACGAAAAAGGCGAGCCAGCTGAATAAGATCTTGCTGGTTTTGAAAGAGTTTAGCCCGGGTCAGATTGGTTCTGATCCGGGTTTTCTTTTGAAGGTGTAACCAAGACTGGTCAACTTATCAGTTGGGTAAGCGGTGTTGGTTTACCGAGGTTTCAAGAGTGATTTTGATGTGGCTTCAACGCTGAATACTCTGCGCGTGGATAGAGCGCTTTCAGGAGTTTTTGGATGATGAAGCTGAGTGGATTGGCAGCAGTTGTTGCAGCCGGGTTTGCTGTTGCGAGTTTTGCTGCGATGGCTTCTAAAGAAGATCAGGTGCCTGCTGGGCCGACTGCCGTTGCCATTATGAAAGACGTTGATGGCAAGCAGGTTGGCCGTGTGGTGTTGACTGAGACTTTGAGCCAGACGCTCCATATTACTGCAGCCTTTGATGGCTTGCCTGCTGGTGTGCATGGGTTCCATGTTCATGAAACCGGTCTTTGTGAGCCAACTTTCTCGGCTGCGGGCGGTCATTTTGCACCTGAAGGGCATGAGCACGGGATTGAAGTTCCTGATGGTCCGCATGCAGGGGATCTTCCAAATCTTCATGTTCCCGAGAATGGAAAGATTGTCGTCGAGTATTTCTCCGAAATCTTAGACCTGGCTCCCGATGACAAGGACAGCCTCATTGGTGGTCCGGGCAGGGCGCTGATTGTTCATGCTGATCCAGACGACTATCACAGTCAGCGGACTGGTGATGCCGGAGGGCGGATTGCTTGTGGTGTGATTGTACCGATCAAGCAAAATGCAGATAGTTTCCAGAGCTACCCTGAAGAAACACCTAGTGACGGCAAATAGTTTTAGCACCGCATGGCTTTACCAGCAGTGTTGAAGCATGGGTTCCCGAAAGTTCGGGAGTGAGCAAGGCGAGCAGGCAGTGCCTGCGCATTGTGAGTAAATTAGTTTCTTCGGCATTGGCTGCTCGCCTTGCCCGGGCGTTTTTGTATGAAACAAGATCTCCTCCGAAAGGCATTGGGAGCAGGCACTGTCAACGATGCACACACTTGCCAGAAGCAAATGCGAGTGTCGGTGATAGCTAAACGCCTGCCAGTGTAGACGCCCATCGGGTGACCAGCTTCCGCTTGGTCCCTGCACTAAAGACTTTCAAGGGGTGTTTCAACGAACCCGCCGGGTGATGCGTTACTTCACCCGGTAGCTCCGCCCAGCCCACGCCGCACTGATGGACGGTCCACCAGCTGCCCGAATACGTGAGCACAACACTGAGAATAAGCGGGGTTGAGGGCAGGGGGATAAGTTTTTGAAGTTCTCTGCTCCCTCTAGCCTTGTTTCTTGGGGGTGCTCTCCCGGTTTGATGACATATACAGGAGTGTGTTACCGTAAGGGTAATTTGCCCGTGGGTGTGGGGTACACTTCGGGTTTTGAGTTCGGTTTGGGAGGGCCATCTCAATGGAGTTTTTTGACCCTATAACGTATGCGGTGCCGTTTTTTATCATTCTCATGATTGTAGAAGGTGTGGCTTTAAAGCTGCGTGGGATTGATGGGTATGAAGTCAAAGATACGTTTTTCAGCCTGGCAATGGGGATTGGGAGTCTCATCGCTGGGATTGCGTTAGGCACATCCATGTCTTATGCGGCGCACAGTTGGATTTATGGATATCGTCTTATCGAGACTATCCCAATCAACTGGTGGACCATCCTGATCTGCTTTGTGCTCTATGACTTGGCCTATTACTGGAAACACCGCTTTGGCCACGAGTATCGGTGGTTTTGGGCGAGCCATGTCAATCACCACTCTTCTCAGCGGTATAATCTTTCAACGGCACTGCGTCAGACGTGGACGGGGACAATCACGCTGACGTTCATCTTTGGCTTGCCCATAGCGCTTCTCGGCTTTCAACCGGAGATGATCTTCTTCGTTGCAGCCTGGAACTTGCTCTATCAGTTTTGGATTCACACTGAACTGGTTGATCGAATGGGGCCGTTTGAGTGGATCTTTAACACACCGAGCCATCATCGCGTCCATCATGCGACGAACCCGCGGTATCTGGATTCCAACTATGCGGGGACGCTGATTATCTGGGATCGGATGTTCGGGACTTTCAGTCCGGAAGTTGCAGAGGACCCGCCGCACTACGGGATTGGCAAGAACCTTGAGACCAACAACCTGCTGATTGTGGCGTTTCATGAATGGATTGCCATGGTCAAGGATTTGAAGACCGCAAGATCCCTGAGAGATGTCCTCGGCTATATGTTTCGTACGCCGGGATGGACGCCTGATAACTCTCGAATGACCACAACGAAAGCCAAAGCGAATTGGAAACGGAAGCAGGCGGTGAAGACAGCTGAACTTGAGGGGCTGGAGGAGCAGAAGGTGCAAGAGCCTGCTGAGTAACCGTAACTCTATGTAATCGGTACAAAACCCCGGTGCACACGTGTGTCGGGGTTTTTCTTGTTCACGCGGAGTTGAGGTGGGTGCTGTTGACCTGAGGTCGAAACCAACCATAAATAACGGTATCGTTACTTATGGTTGGAGGGAACCATGATTACGGAATCTGGAAATCTATCGGGCACTGGTTCAACAGGTCTTTTGCGCACGGCTCTTTTGGGCAATGCGATATTCTCTGCCATATGCGGTGTTGTCATGGTGTGGATGCCTCACCGTGTCTCTGCGGCGTTAAACTGGCAGGGCTCCAATCTCTGGCTCTTTGTTGGGCTGGGTTTGCTTGTGTTTGCAGGTGCATTGTTGTGGCAAGGAAAACAGGGCAGGCCTTCGGTAGCATGGGGTACATTGTTTAGTCTTGGTGATTACGGGTGGGTCATCGGAACTGTTTTGCTGGGTATGTTTGCGCCAACTGTGATGAGTGGTGATGGTTGGATGATTGCATGGGGTGTCTCAGCAGTTGTTGCGTTGTTTGGCAGCCTTCAGCTTTTAGGGATTGCCCGAATGGTGCGAAAAGCCCTAGATGCCATTGAGGAATGAGTATGAAACAGACCAATCCAGTGCGTACGTCCAAGCGGGGTAATAGCCGCTCAGATATCCTGAAGGCTGCTTTGCTGGAGTTTATCGACCGTGGTGTCGATGGCGTGCGGATGGAGCATGTAGCAGATCGGGCAGGCTATAATAAAGCACTAGTTTATAAGCACTTTGGGTCCAAAGAGCTGCTATTTGAAGCTGTTTTAACCGCGCAGTTTCAAGAACGGGAGCAGACGCGTTCCAGTATCTCAGGTGATCTTTCTGAGATGTTGATGGGGTGGTCTCAAGCCAACAAAGGTGATGCCGATTTCTTCAAGTTACTCATGAGGGAGGCGTTGGATTTTGAAGGTGATTGCCCTGTGCATGCCGACCAGAGGAAAGCTTATTATACGCAACAGATTGCTGTGTTGGCTGACTTGCAAAAAGAGGGGCGGTTGCCGACAACATTGGAGCCACACTACCTGTTTCTGGCATTGCTTGGGACGCTTTCAATTCCGCAGCTTTTGCCGCAAGTGGCAGAGTTGGTTGTCGGTGACGCACCGGGGGGTGAAGAGTTTGAACAGGGACTGGCGGTGTTTTTGAAGGCCTTTGAAGAGGTCCTATCGCCCAAATAAAAGGGAGAGCCGAAGCCCTCCCTCAAATAACTCATCAATTTAAGCAGTCTTAAGACGCTTTGTTTGATGCGCGTTCGGCGCGCTTACGGTCATGCGGGCACAGCAGTGCTTTACGCAGACGGATGGATTCTGGGGTTACTTCCACCAGTTCATCTTCAGCGATGTAAGACAGCGCGCCTTCGAGACTCAG
Organism: Pseudovibrio sp. Ad5; assembly: GCF_001623095.1. Classification (NCBI taxonomy): domain Bacteria; kingdom Pseudomonadati; phylum Pseudomonadota; class Alphaproteobacteria; order Hyphomicrobiales; family Stappiaceae; genus Pseudovibrio; species Pseudovibrio sp. Ad5. The sequence goes on from NZ_LMCH01000006.1 coordinate 23,012, forward strand.
CTTGATCGGGGTGGTCAGCTTAACAGCATCGTCCTTACCGGAAGAACGGATGTTGGTGAGCTGCTTGCCCTTCAGAACGTTCACTTCAAGGTCGTTACCGCGTGTGTGTTCACCAATGATCATGCCCTGGTACACTTTTGTGCCCGGATCAATCATCATTGGGCCACGGTCTTCCAGGTTGAACAATGCGTAAGGAACAGCATCACCCTGACCGTTGGACAGCAGAACGCCGGTGTTACGACCCATAATTGCGCCTTTGTAAGGTGCATATTCATGGAACACACGGTTGAAGATCGCGGAACCGCGGGTGTCTGACATCAGCTCAGCCTGATAACCGATAAGGCCACGGGTTGGAGCGTGGAATACCAAACGGGAGCGACCGCCACCGGATGGGCGCATTTCAAGAAGCTCACCTTTGCGTTCGGTGATCTTTTTAACAACAGCACCCTGGAATTCATCATCAACGTCGATGATAACTTCTTCGATTGGCTCAAGACGCTTACCAGCTTCATCTTCCTGATAAACAACGCGAGGACGACCTACGCAAAGTTCGAAGCCTTCACGGCGCATGTTTTCGATCAGGATTGCGAGAAGCAATTCACCACGACCGGAAACGATGAAGGAATCTGCTTCTGCAGTTTCTTCGATCTTAAGCGCAACGTTACCTTCGGCTTCCTTCATCAGACGCTCGCGGATAACGCGGGACTGAACTTTGGAGCCTTCCTGACCTGCCAGAGGACCGTCGTTGACGCGGAACATCATGGACAGGGTTGGCGGATCGATTGGCTGTGCCTGAATTGGCTCGCTTACCTGAGGAGCAACGATTGTGTCTGCCACGGTTGCTTTGGTCAGACCAGCGATGGAGACGATGTCGCCTGCTTCGCCTTCTTCAATTGCCTGACGCTCAAGACCACGGAACGCGAGAACCTTGGAGATGCGGCCAGTTTCGATCACACTGCCATCACGTGACAGCGCTTTGATCGCCATGTTCGGGGTCGCAACGCCAGATGCGATGCGGCCTGTCAGAATGCGGCCAAGGAACGGATCAGATTCGATTGTTGTTGCGAGGAGGCGGAATTCGCCTTCTTCAGCCTGTGGCTCTGCAACTTTGTCGAGGATCATGTCGAAGAGTGGCGCCATGGAATCCTGAGGGCCAGCTGGCTCGAGAGCCATCCATTCCTGCTTAGCGGAACCATATACGACCGGGAAGTCGAGCTGTTCTTCGTTTGCATCCAAAGATGCGAACAGGTCGAACACTTCGTCCAGTACTTCGTCAGCGCGCTGCTCTGGTTTGTCGATTTTGTTGATCGCAACGATTGGCTTAAGGCCGAGCTTCAGCGCTTTACCAAGTACGAACTTGGTCTGCGGCATTGGGCCTTCAGCTGCGTCTACGAGCAGTACAACGCCATCTACCATATGCAGAATGCGCTCTACTTCACCGCCGAAGTCAGCGTGACCTGGTGTGTCAACGATGTTGATGCGTGTGTTGTTCCAGACCAAAGAGGTGTTCTTGGCAAGGATGGTGATGCCGCGTTCACGCTCGATGTCATTGGAGTCCATCATGCGTTCTTCGGTGCGCTGGTTTTCGCGGAAGACGCCGGACTGCTTCAACAAGACGTCAATAAGGGTCGTCTTGCCGTGGTCAACGTGGGCGATGATCGCAATATTGCGAAGTTTCATGGTGGCTCCGTCTGGCCATAGGAAGTCGCGGCGTGTGGGAGGATCATGAGGTGCCCGATCCACGCCATTCCTTCAATCTGGTTTTTCTCTAATGAAAGATGCGCTCTTCTATCCTATTTTTGTGTCAATTCAAACCATCTCGCTAAAAAACTGCTAAGTATTTAGTCCAGCTCACTTTTTTACTGGTGAGCCTGGTTTTTTGAATAGACTTTGCCGGAAAAAGAACGCAATTCAGCATCTGTTTAGCTGATAAGTCATCGTTCGGATATTAGAATATGAGGCTTTCGGTGCAAAAGTGTGCCAGATCACTTACTCTTCATTTATGAAGTTGTAATCATCGACAGATAGCAAACCGGATTTTCTTACCAGTCTGGAGCGTACGTCGACTTCTGCAAGGTCGTAGGCGTGCATCCATTGGCACTCATCGGGGCAGCGACCGACGATATCGTAGTTTTTTCCGGCAGGGATGTAGAACTCTTCGAAGGGCTCCAGATTGATAAACTGGCCGTTGATGCCTATAGACATACCCGAGGTGAGAGCGACAAAGATTTCTTCTGCCTCAGCAAATAAATTTCTCCAGATGCGGCCTGGCGTGTCGATTTGGTGGTGAAATGCGTAGCCACGTTCGCGAAAGCTTGCTTGCAGCTCCTGTTTCTGTTGTTCAAGGTGAGACAGTTCAGCTAAAAGCAAGCAATGCTCCTTTAATTTAGACCTTAGGCTAACTAATAAATTATGGGTAAGCACCATCCGAAGACAGTCGCTTGACTACAAAAAGGAATATGGCAATCTAATACCATTCAATATCGCAATATTGGGTATTGCAATCCCCAATATTTACACCAACTTATTCGTGGTGGGTGATTAAAAGACAATAGAATACCCCCTGTGCGCGTAATCCCAAAAGTTGTTGGAAAACCAATGCAATTTGCAACCCAACAGTGGTTAGAAGAATGGTTTGCCCCACTCGCTCAAAGCGAGGGTGTGAGTGCAACCAGACATGAATGTGTCGAAGTGATTCGCATGACAACGGCGACAAAGCCTCGCGCTGTTATGTATTCACCAAGCATTCGTATCGTTTTTCAGGGTCTGGTCAGAGGCCATTTGGGTAGTCAGAGTTTCCTCTATTCCCAGCAAAGCTATGCCGCGCTCGTCTCTCCGATCCCGCTTGAGATTGAGATTGTAGAAGCGTCTCCTGAGAAGCCTCTCTATGCGGTCAATTTGGCGATCGATATCAATGTCTTGGCAGAACTGATGCTGCTTATCGAGCAAGAGCCTCTCGAGTTTGAGTATGGCGAAACGCTCGGTCGACCAGCGCATCTGTCTGAAGAGGCATTGTTTTCTGTTTGTCGCCTGATGCAGACGCTAAATAGCGAAGAACAAACTAAAATTCTCGCTGATGGGTACTATCGCGAGTTTTTGTACCACGTGCTCAAGTCCGAGTACGGTGCAAGCCTGAGGGTGCTGTTCCAGAATAGTGAGAAGTCTCAAGGGATTGCGCGAGTTCTTCAAGTGTTGCACGAGGATTTCTCAACAAATCTCAGCGTAGACCAAATGGCGAAGATGGCATGTATGAGCATTTCTGCTTTCCATGCTGGCTTTAAAGGAGCTACCGGTCTTTCTCCGCTGCAGTATGTTAAGTCGATCCGCTTGCATAAGGCGCGGTCTATGATGCTGAGCCAGAACATGAGCGCCAGTCAGGCTGCTTATCGGGTTGGTTATGCAAGTCCGTCGCAGTTCAGCCGTGAGTTCAAGCGTTTCTTTGGCAGCTCTCCAACTCAGGAAGCAGCGAAGTTTCGTGTTTTAGCGTAACGCATAATGTGCTCGCTTATAGGTTTTTGACACGCGCACTCTGAAAGGAGGGCGCGTGTTTTTCGTTGTGCGCTCTTCGCAATTTTCCTAGAGTTGCCGCGCATCTGATGATTATCAAGAAAACTGGTGAAGCGCATACGGGATAGCTCAGTGCCTTGCCTTGGGGTTCGGGAATGACAAAGGCAACGGGTACACACACAGAGCTTAAGCTCTCGGCTGGTCGTACGGCTGTCATTGGCGCGTTGCTGGTGACGATTGGCCCGCTTTCCATGGCGCTTTATACGCCTGCTCTGCCGACTTTGGCGGAGGTGTTTGGGACGACGGCTGCTGTCGCCAAGCTTACACTGACCGTTTATTTTGCAGGCTTCACGCTGGCGCAGCTGTTGTGCGGGCCTCTTTCTGATGCGTTTGGGCGTCGTCCTATCATTCTCGGGTTCTTCAGCTTGTATTTGCTCGGCAGCCTTTTGGCGTGGCTGGCGCCGAACATTGAAATGCTGCTGCTTGGCCGGCTGATACAAGGGATTGGTGCGTCCAGCGGAATTGCGGTGGCGCGCGCGATTGTGCGAGATCAGTTTTCTGGTGAGGCTGGTGCACGGATTATGAACTTGCTGGCCGTGATGCTGGGGATCGGGCCTGCTATCTCTCCGACAATTGGTGCTTTAACGCTCAGCGCGTTTGGCTGGCAGGCGATCTTTATTCTGATGGTGATCTATGCCGGGTTCATCCTGCTGTTAACGCTCACCGTTTTGCCGGAAACCAATTCTCACCGAGATGTGAAGCTTATTCGTCCAAGGCAGATGGCGACTTCCTATTGGACGCTGCTGAGGTCTTTTGAGTTTATGCAGCCCTCGCTGATCCTCGGGTTTACCATTGGTGTGATCTATACGCTCTCGACGGTCTTGCCGTTTGTTTTGATTGAGCGGCTTGGGTTGACGCCTTTGCAGTTCGGCATGGGGATGGTGCTTCAGTCAGGTTCGTTCTTTGCTGGTGGCGTGGCCACTCGGCTGCTTCTACGGCGGTTCAGCACAGAGGCGCTTCTTGGGCCGGCGCTGGTTTTGTGCGGCTTGGGTGGATTGGCGTTGTTTACAGTCACGCAGCTTGAATATCTGAGCTTTTTGAGCATCATGATCCCGATTGGTGTGTTTGCTTTTGGCGCTTCAATGGCTCTGCCAGCTCTCTCTATGCGGGGAATGGAGCCGTTTCCCAAGATTGCAGGGGCCGCTTCTGCTTTGATGGGCTTTATGCAGATGGCGGGTGGTTTTCTGGGAAGTCTGGTTACCGCGATTGTTGTGCCTGATCCTGTGACTGCTCTGGGCGTTGTGATGCCAGGCATGGCCTTTCTCGCGTTGTTCCTGTTTGTGTTGCCGGTAAAAAAACGAGACGTGGAAGAACAGTCTGTCAGTCCTTAAAAGCACGCTGATTTGATCACCATGCAGTAAATATCGGCCATATCTTGTAGCAGGTAGAAAAGGTCTTTTGATTTTTGCTGGAAACAAAGGCGATGGGAGGCTATGAGGGGCCAGAAATTGGGAGGGAACCCTTATGGCAGAGTTTGATCATGGATTGCTGGAAAGCTCTCAGCGTCCGCTCGTCATGGGCATATTGAATGTAACTCCAGACAGCTTTTCTGATGGCGGACAGTTTGATGCGCCAGCAGTGGCGTTGGCGCATGCAAATGAAATGATCGCTGAAGGTGCTGACATCATTGATGTTGGCGGCGAGAGCACGCGGCCCGGAGCGACGGTTGTTCAGGAACAGGATGAGCTGGAGCGTGTTCTGCCGGTTCTTGAGCTGATCAAAGAACTGCCGGTGCTGATTTCCATTGATACCTATAAGGCGAGAGTTGCTGCTGAGGCTTGCAAGGCCGGTACGCATATCGTGAATGACGTTTGGGGTCTGCAGAAAGACCCTGAGATGGCTGATGCTGTGGCAGATGCTGGTGTGCCGGTGATTATGATGCATAACCGCACAGAGGTGGATGAGCAGCTGGATATCATGAGTGATATCGACCGCTTTTTTGAGAGATCCCTCAAGCTGGCCTCTGATGCGGGCATTGCCGAAGAACATCAGATTCTTGATCCCGGTTTTGGGTTTGGCAAAACTCTTCAGCAGAACTATCAGATCCTGAGCCGGCTCTCAGAACTTCGGAAATTCGGCCGTCCTGTCCTAGCGGGAGCTTCTCGCAAGCGGATGGTTGGATATGTGTTGAATAATGAAGCGCCAGAGCGTATGGCTGGGTCGCTTGCAGTACATACGCTGGCTCTGCAAAACGGAGCACAGATCCTGCGAGTTCATGATGTGAAACCGCACGTGGATGCAGTACGGATCTTCCAGGCGATGAAGGAACTAGGCAGCAGCCAATAATGACACAAGAAAAAATTGTTGCAGCTCTAGGTTTGGGCTCAAATCTTGGCGATACAAAAGCGAATATCGACGGTGCAGTGGCCGCATTGAATGCCGTCGACGGAATCTCAGTTTTGCAGAAATCATCTGATTATCGGACTCCGCCTTGGGGACCTGTGCCACAGGATGATTACCGCAATTGTTGCATTACCGTGGAGACGGTTCTTTCTCCGCGTGCGCTGTTGAATGCCGGTCTTGATGTTGAGAAGCAGCTGGGCCGTGTGCGTGATGTGCGCTGGGGCCCACGGACGATTGATATTGATCTTCTGATCTATGATCATGCAAGCGTTGAGGAAGAGGGACTTCAGGTGCCTCATCCGCGCATGGGCGAGCGTGCCTTTGTGCTTATTCCGCTTGCCGAGATCTGGCCGGAGGCACCGCTATTGGATGGGCGAACCGCTGCAGAAGCGTTGGAAACCTGCGGAGAGAAAGAAGGCATCTACAAGCTGTAGATGCCTTGTCTTTGATCAGGCCGTTTTCATTCTGGCGACAAGATTATCTTTCAGTACCAGTTGATGATACAGCGCTGCGATGACGTGCAGCGCAAATGATGCAAGCAAGATCGGGGCTGCGTAGCCATGGATTGCGGCTGGCGGGATGGTGATGTTTTCTGGCCAGGCTTGCCAGTCTCCTGCCATCGCAAGTTCCATGAGGCCTGCAAACAGAGACATGCTCATGCCGGAGATGACCAGAGCCAGGGGCGCGAGGTAGAGGAGCAAGTGGACCAGCTTGGATAAGCTGATCATGACGATGCCCCAATTGGGATCTGGTTTTGGACGCGCATGCTTGATCAACAGGACGATGCGATAGACCAGGAACAGGCCTGTCAGAGCGCCTAGCCCTGCATGTGCCATGAAGATATTGAGCTTTTCAGGCGAGATTGCGCTTCCTTCGAGAACTTTTCCCAAAATGAACACAGCAATGATGGTGACGGCGAACAGCCAATGAAGGATGATTGTCGGGCGGCTATATTTTTGTGGTGATGACATTGGGCTTACCTTTGGCGATAGGAATGTAGTTATTTTAGTTTACATGTAAATTAGATGTCAATAATATAATAAGATCAAAATATTCAGGAATTCGATGACCGAGACCCCCTCATATCTGCCCTCTATGGGGCGACTGCTGAACACCTTGTCTGAAGCAGCTTGCAACTTGGCTGAGGACTACTTACGTCCGCACGATATTTCTCTGGCGCAGTGGGTCGTGCTTTCTGCGTTGTGGCGGCAAGATGGACTGAACGTCTCGGAGCTTTCGGAGTATTCAAGCAAGAAGACAGCTGCGCTTTCTCGCTTGCTGGACCGCATGGAGAGCAAGGGGCTGGTCAGCCGTAGTGCTGTTGAGGATGACAAGCGGTCGGTGAAAATCCATCTCACGGAGAAAGGGCAGGGACTGTCTCATCTGATTGATATGTATAAGCATGTGAATGGGATTTTGTTGTCAGATTTGACCGAAACTGAGAAGGAACAGTTGCTCCCAATGCTGGAGCGTATGCTCAAAAGCGTTCAGGTGAAATCCAGAAAGTCGTGAAATCTGAACCTGATACTAGCGTTCTCTGTCAAAACAGCAGGGGCTTCCGAAAAGAAAATTCATAGAATTTGCATTTTGCTCTTGAAGCTATAGCGACTAGAGGTCTTATCTTCTCTTGCAATGAAGAAATTGCATGGAGTGGATCATGTCCAACGCGGAAGATCGAGGCCAGAAACTCTCTCCGGAAGAGATCGAAGATCAAACCACGAAAAGCTGCTGTTCTAACAAAGCGGTGCAGCCTCAGGATACTGAGGGTTCCTGCTGTTCTGGTGACAGTGCTGTTCAAGAGAACGAGACCTCTTGCTGCTCCTCCGATCATGATAGCTCTGAAGATGATTGCTGCAGTTCTGCTAGAGAGCATGAGCATACGCATATACATGCCCATACAGGTTGCGGGTGTTCCAGCCAGAGTGAAGCGGCTATCCCCGATGTAACCAACTGGAAGGGCGCACGTTCTTTCCGGGTTGAGGGGCTGTGCTGCGCGGAAGAGATGGGAATTCTTCGCCGTGTTGTTGGGCCTGTTGTTGGTGATCCTGAATACCTTGCGTTTGATGTTTTGAACGGCAAGATGATCGTCTCTCCTGTTGCTCGTGACGTCGCTGATGAGGAGATCATCAAGGCGGTTGATACGACAGGCATGAAGGCTGCTTTGTTCATTGAACAAGAAGCAGCGGATGCACGTGCAAAGCAGCATCGGCGCCTTGGTACATTTACAGTTGCCAGTGGCTTGTTCTGGGCAATTGCGCTTGTTGTTCAGGGGGGGCTGTTTTTCTCCAGCACCAACTCTACGGATGTGTTTAGTGTTTTCCAGTCCGTGCCGTCCGGGCCGGTAGAGGTTCTGTACATGCTCGCCATCGTCGCAGGATTGCGGTTGGTGGCGCCTAAAGGATGGTATGCTCTCAAGACATTGCGGCCTGATATGAACCTGTTGATGCTGGTTGCTGTCGCTGGTGCTATCGGCATTGGAGAGTGGTTTGAAGGTGCGACGGTTGCCTTCCTGTTTTCTCTCTCGCTTTATCTGGAAAGCTGGAGTGTTGGGCGGGCGCGTAAAGCTGTTGCAGCGCTTATGGATATTGCCCCAACCGTTGTTCGCTTGCTCAAGCCTAACGGAAGTGAAGAAGACGTTCCTGCCAACAGTGTGAAGCCTGGCGCGACTTTTGTTGTTCGCGGTGGGGATCGTATTCCGCTTGATGGCGTCGTGCGCAAAGGTGTTGGCAGTGTCGATCAAGCTCCTATCACGGGTGAAAGTGTGCCCGTGATGAAAGAGGCGGGTGATGATGTTTATGCTGGTACCATCAACGGGGAAGGCAGCTTTGAAGTAGAAGCAACCAAGGGTGCTGATGACACTATGCTTGCCCGCATTATTCGCATGGTGAGTGAGGCGCAGGCCCGGCGTGCTGCAGCAGAGCAGTGGGTCGAGAAGTTTGCCCGCGTTTACACGCCTGCGGTGATGGTTCTTGCGATTTTGCTCGCTACGATTCCACCTCTGCTGTTTGGTGCAGCCTGGATGGATTGGTTCTACCGTGCCCTTGTGCTGCTGGTTATTGCCTGCCCATGTGCGCTGGTTATCTCTACGCCCGTCTCCATCGTGGCTGGCTTGACCTCAGCAGCTCGCAATGGCGTGCTGATTAAGGGCGGTGTTTTCCTTGAATTGCCTGCGCGGTTGAAAGCTTTGGCCTTTGACAAGACTGGCACCATAACAAACGGCCTGCCGACTGTGACTGATGTTTATCCGTTGTCTGGGCATAGCGTTGAGGAGCTTCTTACACGTGCTGCTTCTTTGGAAGCTCGAAGCTCTCACCCACTTGCAGAAGCTATCCTGACACGTGCTAAGGAATATGGTGTTGAGTATCAGGCTGCTGAGAATGTTGAGCTGTTGCCGGGTCGTGGTCTTTCTGGCCAACGCAACGGTAAGAGCTACTGGCTGGGATCTCGTCGCTTCCTGAATGAAAAGGACTTCGAGATTGGTGAAGCCGATGCGAAGGCTCGTGAACTTGAAGCTGAAGGGAAGACCGTTGTTGCAGTTGGAACTGACGCGCATGTCTGCGGGTTGATTGCCCTGGCTGATACCGTTCGCGATACGGCAGAAGAGCTGGTCTCTCAACTGCATAAAGCTGGCGTTGAGAAGCTGGTTATGCTGACTGGTGATAATAAAGCGACGGCTGAACGTGTTGCCTCCTCTGTCGGGATTGATGAGGTGCGTGCCGAGTTGCTGCCGGAAGATAAGGTCGCAGCCGTTGAGCAGCTCTCTCATGAATATGAAACAGTTGCGATGATCGGCGATGGTGTGAATGATGCGCCTGCCATGGCACGAGCCAGCTTTGGCATTGCGATGGGTGCGATTGGTTCGGATGCTGCTATTGAGACCGCTGATATCGCGTTGATGAAAGATGATCTTTCCCGCTTGCCGTGGCTCATTCACCATTCCAAGCGGACGCTCCAGATCATTCACCAGAACATCGCATTTGCATTTATCGTGAAGGGTATTCTGGTGGTGCTGACCGCAATGGGCTTCGCCAGCCTCTGGGCCGCGATCCTGGGTGATGTGGGAGCCACGTTGATTGTGGTGACCAACGCTCTGCGACTGCTGAAGGACAAAGCGTAATCGCTAAAGCAGTTCGCATTTAAGCTGAACCACATGAACTGCTTTAGCCTTTGTTTTTGCGTATCTTTATCCGAAAACCGGTTTCTACTTTTTGGAGATACGCTGTAAAAGAAAAGCCGAGGTGGTTTGCCTCGGCTTTTTATTTCTTACTTTATGTAGAGCGCAGTTTCATTTGCGATCTGAATGTTTTTGTTGCGCGCAGCGCCCATAATCAGGAACCAATCGATCAACGTCCAGATGCCGAGTGCACCGAGTGTGATGAGCTTGAGGATTCCGAGGCCGATCTGACCGGTGTAGAAGCGGTCGATGCCAAAGCTGCCGAGGAACAGGCCAAGCACGAGTGCTACAACAGGGTTCTTTTCTCTGCCTGCAAACATCACGTCAAAGTCAGACTGTTTTTCAGCTGGGATGTTATCTCTCAGTGCTTTCAACTGCATAAAGTAATTTGCTTTGTTCATAATTCACCTTTCAATTGCACAGATGTGCGGGTGCAAATTCTTGATCGAAGAAGTAGCTCTTATATCTTTTGAATTGCAATCTGCAAGGTTTATATCGGTATCTTTTCGTCTGTTAAATTACTTAGTTGTTAGAGGCGGTTGGAAATTGGAGGTCTCGTCATTTGAGAGGTGAAATGACTGCCTTAACGAGAGGCTTGCGGAGAAGAGGGTTTGTTGATCCACCATCCGCCTGACTCTCGACCAGCAACAATCCAGTAGATAAAACCTGCGATAAGTCCGGCTGATGCTGCAATGGATGAGCCGGGGCGGAAGCCTTCGGAGGCTGGTGTTGGGATTGTGGTTCCTGATGTTGAATAGGCGATGATACTGCCCGTCTCGCTGGATGCATAAAACAAGTCGGTTGGAAGAGCTCCGCCAATGCCCCAAAGTACCAGCGCGATAATACCACCTGCGGATACGTGGTAGATAACGCCGCGCCATTTCATGAGTTCTGCAAAGCCAATTGCGAAGCCGCTTGGAATGAGAGAGAGCGCACCAATCGCGCTTGCAGAGATGATGGTACTCCATGTGATCACCAGCAACTGAATGATGTCAGTCTCTGGTCCACCGTGAACACTCAAAGTTCTGAAAAAGCCCCATGATAAAAACAGGCCCGCCGCAATGATTGCGAGTGAGAAACCAAGAGCAATCCGGAGCAGCTGGATGAAGAGCTTGGTTCCGTCGATCATTGTGCAGTCCTTTGCATCTGTCTCTGGTGTCTAGGAAAACGGCTCACCCAGAGTACACCAAGAGCTACTGAGCAAATGAGGATTTCAAATGCAAATGTCCAGTGCAATATGAAGCTCCAAATATAGTTGTCATAGATAGCTGGAATTTTGACCAGTTCAACTTGAAGTTTGGAAAATGGTGCAAGCCAGAACACGGGAGCAGCAACACTATCAAGGAGCATATGTAAAAGGCCGCCCATACCAAGGCCAAGCGGAATGACACCAACACGGAAGTTCCGATGCAAAAGCACGGCAGACAGGGCAATAAGCATCATCCATGTCATTGGCCAGTGAGTAAGATAGTGCCGGTGATGGGTGCTCTGATTGTCTATGAGGTAGAAATAAAGCATGTCAGCGTCAGGTAAGACGCTGCCAATTGAGGTCCACATGACGAGCTGCTTAGATTTTTGATTGAGGTATTTAGTTGCCGCTTTTCCGAGTAGATAGCCGGCGGGCAAATGGGCAATAAACATGATTGAAACCAATAGACTATGAAGTTCTAAGAAGCTTCAATCATGACTGTGGCGAGAGTTTGTGATGATCGCACAAAATACGCTGACTCGTATAAACGATTGGGTTTCAGCTGTTCTCTGTTCTGGTCAGCAGCATGGCTACGCTGATGAAGTGGAAGTCGTAGAGGTGTGGAGCCTCGCGGACGCGCACTTCGCCTCGGGCATAGATGCTGTCGAGGAGCTCGCTGAGGTTTGGTGTGCCTGAGAGAGCGGCCTGTAGTGGAGCTTCAGTGAAGGCGCGGTAGAAATTCACCATCTGGTTTGCGTAGGCTGATGCGTCGTTGTCTTGTTTGTACTGGTCAACAAAGGAGACAGGTGTTTCGTAACATTCTGCTTTGTCTATGGTGAACAGGTGAGATAGCGAGCCACTTTCGGGTTTTACGGGTGCTGTGAGCTGCTCCAAGCTGCGTATATAGACAGGATGGTAATAGCGCTCGTAGGTATCCTGAGAGATTGAACCGTTGGCGACATGATCGAGCAAAGACAGATTGAATAAGTTCACGATCCCGTCTGCGGTTGAGACATGTTCATTTCTGCCAACAGTTTGCAGCAGGAGTTTGCCGCCGGGCTCAAGCTCATTTGCCCGTGCCTTCAAAAATGTTTCCAGATCATAAGCAGCCTGTTTCTCGAAGACTTCTTTATCCTGTGCTGAAATTGAGCCTCTCTCGTTAGCAAGGCTCGGGCCGTTTGGCATAACATAATCGGGTAGACGCTCCAACGGGCGCTCAGAGAGGAACACCGTGGCATTGAAGGATGTGGCCAGATGCGTGGAACCGGGAGGCAAAAGCTGGTTGAACATGGAACCACCTACAATGCTGCCGAAAACAGTTGGATCGGTGTAGGGTGACTGGGCACGGTTGCCGATGGCGTCAAGCAGGGTGGAGTAATCGTTGCTGGGCAGGTCGCTATGGATTGTCTGGATCGAGTTGGAACTGCGCTGTCTGGCAGCTTCAGTGAGCTGCGCCATGATCTGCATTGAGTTTGCGCCTTCAGAGCACCCATAATCTACAAAACGCAGGAGAGAGCTGTCATTTGGTATTGGCAGGCTGGCAATGGCTTCGTGCAGCCATGGATACACATATGCAATCGTGGCTTGTTGTGGTGTTGAGTTCTTGTTGTAAAAACCCTCGCCCTTCATGCCGGTGGTTGTGGCGTTCTTTTGTGAGGAATGTGCTTTCTCGGTCATTGCATCTATGTCCAATCTATCGCTCCGTCCTGAAGAGCACGATATTCAAACTCTATGCATATGAAGTGAACGAGACAAAGAAGGCCGGCGTTTCAGACAAACGCCGGCCTTCTTTTTGTAATCTTGCTTTATTTTGCTTAGGCGTCGCCTTGAGCCTGTGCTTTTTCCAGTGCTTCACGCTCAGATTTACGAAGACGCTCTGAAGCTGACTTCAGCTGGCCGCAGGCTGCGAAGATATCGCGGCCGCGTGGTGTGCGGATTGGAGAAGCATAGCCTGCGCGGTTCACAACATCAGCGAACTCTTCGATCTGTTCCCAATCAGAGCACTCATAGGGAGAGCCCGGCCATGGGTTGAATGGCAGCAGGTTGATTTTTGCCGGGATGCCTTTGAGCAACTGGACCAGTTTCTTTGCATCTTCCAGGCTGTCGTTGACGCCCTTCAGCATCACGTATTCGAAGGTGATGCGTTTTGCGTTGGACAGGCCCGGATAATCACGACATGCCTGCAGCAGTGTTTCCAGATTGTACTTCTTGTTGATCGGAACCAGCGTGTTGCGCAGCTCGTCATTCACAGCGTGCAGTGAGATTGCCAGCATGCAGCCGATTTCATCACCTGTGCGTGCTATCTCTGGTGTTACGCCAGACGTGGACAGTGTGATGCGGCGCTTGGAGAGGGACAGTCCGTCTCCATCAGAGGCGATCAGAAGTGCTTTCTTGACGTTCTCAAAGTTATAAAGTGGCTCGCCCATGCCCATCATCACGATGTTGGTGATACGACGACGGTTGGATGTGGATGCATCCAAGCCACCTTCCGGAGCATCTGCATCCGGGAAGTCGTTGAGGCGATCTTTCGCGAGCATGAGCTGCGCAAGGATCTCTTCAGCTGTCAGGTTGCGAACCATCTTCTGTGTGCCGGTGTGGCAGAACGTGCAGGTGAGGGTACAGCCGACCTGGGAGGAGATGCAGAGCGTGCCGCGATCTTCTTCCGGAATGTAGACGGTTTCGACTTCAACTGGCTTGCCAGCACCGCGTGATGGAAAGCGGAACAGCCATTTACGGGTGCCATCAACGGAGACCTGTTCAGTGACGATCTCCGGACGGGCAATGGTAAAGGCAAACTCCAGCTTAGTGCGCAGGTCTTTTGAGACATTGCTCATTTTGCCGAAATCGGAAATGCCCCGGACATAGAGCCAGTGCCACAGCTGGTTGACGCGCATGCGGATCTGGCGCTCAGGGACTCCAACTGCAGCAAGGGCATTGCCTAGCTCTTCACGGTTTAAGCCGATCAGAGATGGCTTTTCTTCCTGCACAGGAATGGTTGCAGGAGAAGGGTTTGCTGCGCTGGTTGCCGCCGGATCAGCGGATTTGTGCGCGATGTCTAACGATACCGCCATGGTCATTCACCAGTTTTTCTTAGATGCTTGGCTTTAAGCTTATGTTCTTTGCGTATTCAAACCCGAAAAATGTGCCTCACTTTTCGGCAATACGATTCAGCAGGAAAAATAACAGGTTATGTATACCCGTTGCTCGCTGCTAAAAATGCGAGAGGCGGTCGCTAGCAGCAACCGCCTACGTATTCGGCACGCTTATAGCCGAAATCGCTTAGTTTGAACATCCCAGATCTCAAATTGCGTGGCGGCAAGCTGGCGCAGGCAAGAGATCTCTGTAAATTCAAACAATTTCGGGCATCAGAACCTTATTGGCAGGCGCTGGATGCGTCTCTGACAGCAGCAGTGATGCCGCTCAAAGAGAATTTGTAGGAAGTTTGGGTGCCACGTGCGGACTGACCAGAAATAGACATGGAACTGCCTGCTTTCATTGCGTCAACCAAACGCTTTTCTTCCGCAGCGTTCTGAACCCATGCGCCGTCACCTTTGGTGAACATGGTGAACTGCTGACCATCAACATTAGTCGTGACCAAGGAGCCTTCTTTAAATGGATAACCCACTATAAAGCTTGGTTCATTGGCAACGCCTTCACTTGGACGGGTAGAAACGAAGAAGAAGACCTCTCCATGGTTTCTATCAGTCGGCAGTGACTGTGTTGGTGCGGAAATGGCATAACACACCTTACCACCGCTCTGGGTGTTAAAGGTGTAAGTTGCCCAATCCTTGTTTTCTTTCAAGAGGGCAGGAGACTGCGCATTTGCAGTCGCGCCCGAGATACCAAGAGCCATAAAGGCAGTTATCAGGATACGTGCTTGCATCTTCTCCAAACCGCGTTGCGTACGACAAAATCTGAGATTCTGTGCGAAAACCCATAAAACTTAATGTTAGGGTTACTTTAAAGATGGTTACAAAAGGGTTGATACCCTGTTTTTACAGAGGCAAAAAATTATTTGCCTTTGAACCGCTCTATGAATGCTGCCATCAGAAATCTGGCGGGAGTGTGGCACGCACAGCCATAATATCAAGCGTAAAGCCACTAATGAATTTCTGTTTTAAGTGATCGAAGACAGTAGATATGCAAGTTGATTTTCGGTTGTATTTAACGCGCTAGTAAATAAGGGCTAATCGCCTTTAAAAGCTCAGATTTTCCGGCATGTTTTCAAACTAATTGGCGGCATTTTACCCAGTAAAAAATATGGGCACCTTTCCACATAGTGTGCACAGATTGAGAGAAAATGCGAAGTGTGGAGCCTCAAAGAATTACGAATTTGTAATGTGAAAGAGACTGGGTGTGGAAAGGGAAACACCTTAAAAATTTATACAAGGCATTTGCTATGGTGAGAAATAAAGGTTGCCGTTTCAGAGTATGTATCAGAAATGGCAACCGTATTTCGAATCACTCATGAGTTGCTGTCGAAGCCTGGAACCTTTCGACCGGTTCGGAAAATTGGAGCACCGTGAATATGTTCTAGTAATGGGTCTTTCGGGGCGCCTGCAGTGAGAGAGCGCTCAGCGTACTTTCCGTGTGCCATATAGCGATCATACAAGACCAGAGCGGCAGCCACACCAACATTCAAGCAAAACTTGGTTGGGATTTTGACGATGTAATCGCAGCGATCCTGCATCTCTTTTGACAGAGAGCCACGTTCTGGCCCGAGTATATAAGCTGCTTGCAACGGATGCCCGAAGCTTGGAAGCTCGATCGCATCGTCGGTGAGCTCAACACCCACCATTTTACAGCCACGCGGGAACTGCATCTCATCAACCGAGTTCCAGGCGAAGTAGGGCAAGTGGTCCGGGCTCTTGGAGGTATCAGCCTTCATTGCTTTGCCAAGGCTTTTGATGTGCGCGTCGACTGTAAAAAAGTAACTTGCTCCGAATGCATGACCAGTACGCATCAGCGTGCCAACATTCATGGATTTGGAAAGCCCTTCAGAGCCAATAGCAAAATAACCGCGCATGCCCAGTTTTTCTCGTTGTTGATGTTGTGCGCTTCATACCTCCAACTGTGGTGTTCCCGCAAGTGTAGCGGCATGTTTGGGTGTTTTAATCGCAAAATGGCACCAAAGACGGCTTTGAGATTTTGTGAATGCCCGTGTAATTTTGGAGGTCAGAGAGAGGGCCACATTTTATGAAAGCTGTTATCTGCGAAAAACTTGGGGGGCCGGATGATCTGGTCGTTCGAGAACTGGACGACCCGAATGTTGGAACTGGAGAGGTGTTGGTTCGTGTGAAAGCGGCGGCACTCAATTATTTCGATACATTGATCATTCAAGGGAAGTATCAGTTTAAGCCAGAGCTTCCATTTTCGCCATCGGGTGAAATGGCGGGCATTGTTGAAGCCGTCGGCAATGGTGTTTCGCGGTTCAAGGTTGGGGATCGGGTAGCATCCTACGCGAAATGGGGAGCTGCAAGAGAGCTATATGTTGCTCCTGAGCATGAACTTGTGCGGGTGCCGGATGAGGTTTCGCTCAAGCATGCAGCTGGACTTTTGATTACTTACGGAACGGCTATTCACGGACTTCGTAGCCGGGCGCGGTTACAGGCGGGGGAGACGGTTGCAGTGTTAGGTGCTTCTGGCGGAGCAGGACAGGCTGCTGTGGAGGTTGCAAAGCTGATGGGGGCCCGGGTGATTGCTTGCGCGTCTTCGGAAGATAAGCTTGCTCACGCAAAAGCTTGCGGCGCTGATGTTCTGGTCAACTATTCTGAAGGTGGTCTGAAACAGAAGCTGAAGGATCTGACGGATGGTAAAGGGCTTGAGGTGGTCTACGACGTCATAGGCGGGGATCATGCTGATGATGCCTTGCGTGCAACGGGATGGCGTGGACGTTATCTGGTTGTTGGATTTGCCTCTGGAATGATCCAAAAGATACCTGCGAACCTTACCCTGCTGAAAGGCTGTGACGTTCTGGGCGTATTCTGGGGGGAGGCAGTCGTTCGTGAGCCTGAGGAGCATCACAAGGATTGCGAGCAACTGTTCCAATGGGTGGCTGATGGAAAACTGAAGCCGCATATCCATGCGGAATATCCGCTGGAAGACATTGCTTTGGGATTGGAGGAAATCTCCAGCCGCAGAGCCAAAGGCAAAGTGCTGCTCATTCCTTGATGGGTAGATACGGAAAAAGCGGGAGATGCTCCCGCTTTTCATCGTCAAATTGTAAGCCAGACTTCGTGAGATCAGACTTCCAGCATAGCCATGACTGGTGCGTGGTCGGATGGTTTTTCCCAGCCGCGTGCGTCGCGAATAATCTGAACGTCTTTGGTGTGCTGTGCTGTCTCCGGGGTCATCCAGATATGGTCGAGACGGCGGCCTTTGTTGGAGGCTGACCAGTCTTTGGCACGGTAGCTCCACCAGGTGTAAATCTTCTCGTCCATCGGCATGTGTTTGCGCATGGTATCTACGTAGTTGCCAGCTTCTCGCACATCTTCAAGGCGCTGGCATTCCAGCGGCGTGTGAGAGACGACTTTGATGAGTTGCTTATGAGACCAAACGTCGTTTTCATATGGTGCGATGTTCAGGTCTCCAACAACGACTGACTGGCCGTCGAAGCCTTTGAACCAGCTTTCCATTTCATCGAGGAACTTGAGTTTGTGAGCGAATTTGTCGTTGACCTCAGGGTCCGGCACATCGCCGCCTGCTGGGACGTAGAAGTTATGGATGCGGACTTTACCACCATTAAAGGCAACATCTGCTGCGATATGGCGGGTATCGCCCATCTCGCAGAATTCTTTGCGCTCAACATTTTCCAGTGGCACGCGTGAGAGAAAGGCTACGCCGTGGTAACCCTTTTGGCCGTGTACCTCTACATGACGATAGCCAAGCTTATTGATTGCAGCCGTTGGGAAGCTTCCATCCGGGCACTTTGTTTCCTGTAGGCACAAAACGTCTGGGGCGTGGTCCAGTAACATTTTCTCGACAATAGGAAGGCGGAGGCGGACTGAGTTAATGTTCCACGTTACAATCTTGAGGCGGTTCGTCATGGGGGCGTGTTTACCTGCTTTGGAGAATCATACCTCGAACCTAAGGCTTAGGCGGAGTTCTGGCTAGAAAAACTGATGTGAACTGTGAATTTGTTCACGTTATATTCTTCAAGGCAAGACATAAATTGCTTCTAAAACCCGATGTTTTGTCAGTGCACGTTGTTAGCCCCTTGGTGGCACTCTTTTCTTAATTATGCTGGCTGTTGGTTTTGGCCAGCCTGCAATTAGGACTAGGGTCAAATGAAATACGCAATGCTTGTAGGCTGTTGTCTCGCAGCAGGTGTCGTGGCTCAATCTGTGAGTGCAAACAGCTTGTCTACGCGTTCAGGGTCCGTTGACTATCCCGGATTTCAGCAGGTTCAGTTCAATGAGCGCAGTATTATTATCCCGCCCATCAAACCTCTAGATCGTCCGGTTGAACCGGGAGATAGTTTGAGGCCGGGGCAAGCGCAGCCTTATTTGCCGACTGATCGGGATGCGGATCACTCACAGTTTAACCCGCCTCCGGGAGCTTATCCTGCAGGGTCTGCGCGTCCGGGGTCTTTGCCCCCACCTCTGCCGGGGCCTTCCGGTCCTCTGCCTGCAGCTCCTCCGATTACAGGATTGCCTCCTTCACCGGGATCGCCTGGTTCACCCGGATTTAGTGGACCGTCCTATGGAGGCCCTTCTTATGGCCGATAGCATCTTAGAGAGGCTGGAGGGCAGTTTTATGAAAATTTTGGCCTGGGTGATTGCCGGTCTCGTGCTTCTGGCTGTTCTTATCTATTCCAATGCCGCCTTTGCGCAGCGTGGGCATGCCGGATACACCACGAATGGTGTAAACATGAGGACAGGGCCTGGAACCAGATATACTGTCATTACGACAATTCCGGCAGGTGGCGTGGTTTTCATCAATTACTGCACCAAAAACGGTTCGTGGTGTGACCTGACATTCCGAGGTGCTCCGGGGTGGGTTTCTGCCAGATATATTCGATATGGAGTTGAGGGGCCGCACTATTCCCGTACGCTCCCTTATGTAGCGCCGTATGTGGGGCTGCCGTTTGTCTATCGACGCTATCCAATTTACCCGCGTTATCCGCGTTGGCGTCCATATCCGCGCCCGCGGCATGAAATTCCCGCTTATCCGCTGCAGCCTTCTCGTCCGATTGAGGTGCCTGCTGTCCCAATCAGGCCTGCTCAGCCGATTGCTCCGCCAATACGGCCATCTATCCCGTTAACACCAGCTCAGCCAATTGCGCCGCCATCCATTCCAGCGACGCCGTTGTCGCCTGCCCAATAGAAGAGAGCTCACGAGGTGTCTCGTGAGCTCCTGTTTCTCTATAGCTTATGCTGCCAGCTGAATTCGCGGTATTCAAAGGCATTTCCGGCTTTGCGAACATGCCCAAGACCTGGGAAGTCATGGTGGATGCCGACGACTGGTGTTCTATCTGCTGAAACCCGATCCAGTATTCTGCGCCGTGTTTGTCGAGCTACATCCTGATCTACGTCGAAGGCGATTGTCCAATCTGGATTGGCGAACTGGAGCCCGATGGAGTGGATCGTGTCGCCCCAGATCAACACTTCTTCGTTATTGGAGTGAACGCGGATGCCCATATGTCCGGGTGTGTGGCCGGGAAGGAAGACAGCATCCAGCCCCTTGATGAACTCACCATCTTTGCTGATGAGTGTTTTGCGGTTTTGATAGGGCTTTGACACATTTTGAGCGAGGTCGATGAAATGCTGGAGGTCTTTGGGGAACTTTGAGCGTGTGCCTTCATCATGCCAGAAGTTGTATTCGACTTCGTGGACGATGAACTCAGCGTTTGGGAAGAGCTTTTCTCCTGATTTGGAAACCAGCCCTCCGACGTGGTCGATGTGCAGATGGGTGAGAACTACGGCATCTACATCAGAGGCGTTATAGCCTGCGGCTTTTAGGTTTTGATGGAAGCGGCCAAGTGTTGGACCCATTAGATCGGCGGTGCCGGTGTCGACTACCACCAGTTTGTCACCCGTATTAATGAGATATCCGTTTACAGAGATAGACATGTCCTGCGTATTGGGGCTGAGGAAATTTTGCTTTAGAGTTTCCTGCGCTACCTTCTGGTCAAACCCAACGACCAATGACGGGTCTAATCCCAAGTGTCCGTCCAGAATTGCTGTAACTTCAATGTCTCCTACCGAGAAGCGATAGATGCCGGGAACCTGTGTTCCAATTTTGGGCGCCGCTGCGAGCGCAATAGATGACATTGCCGGGGCAACTGCACCTGCGCCAGCAAGGGACGCGGCTGCGGATAAAAAAGATCGGCGGGAAAGTGTCATGAAAGGCTCCTCATTTACAAGCATGGGAGCAATATTGTGGGGTTGATACTGGAAGTGCAGAGGGCCAAGTCTTATCTTGGATATAAGCAGTGCTTATGGGGCAGTTATGGATCTTCTGAATTTGCTGGAGAGTTTTGTTCGCGTCATCGACAATGGGTCGTTGAGCGGTGGTGCACGTCAACGCCATATCAGCCAACCTGCTATGAGCCAGCAGCTGAACCTGCTTGAAGCTCAGGTTGGGCAGGAGCTTGTTTTTCGTACCAACAAAGGCGTTAAGCCGACGGCTGCCGGAAAGACTGTCTATGAGCATGCGCAAAAGATGTTGCGTCAGAGCGCTCTGATGTTTGAGGAAGTACAGGACCAAGCAGCAGCAGAGAGTGGTTCATTGGTTGTTTCTGTTTCTCAGGCTATGGGCGCTGATATAATCACACCGCTTATCTTCGACCTTCGAAAGCAATACCCAGACCTTTCAGTCTCAATTAAAATGGATGATGATCTGATTGATGTTGTGCAAACCGGTATCGATTTAGCGATCCGTACAGGGATCACCGGAGATACCTCTGGGATTTCCAGAAAAATTGCGATTGTTGAAACCTGTTTGGCAGCCAGCCCAGACTATCTTGCAAAGCATGGTATGCCGCAAAGTCCCGAGGCGCTTTCTGACCTCAACTACATTCAATACAGATACGAGAAGCTAGTCAGTTCGTTGGATATGTTCCGACATGGGCAAAAGCATGTGGTTGCTTTGAAGTCTGAGTTTGTCGCTGGGCACCCCCAGGTGATGGTGCAGGCCTTGTTGAACTCGGTTGGGTTTACGCGCATGCCGTTGTTTATGATGCGAGATTTTGAGGCAAACGGGCAACTACAACGGCTACTTCCTGACTATCAGTGCGAAGAGAAGCCGGTATACCTTGTCTACCCTTCGCGCGATGCGGTGACGCGTAAAACAGAGATCTTCATTGACGCGATGATTGAGCGGTTCCGGGATGCTCCGGGGATACGACTGGTTGGGCAGAAGCCTGTTCAACTTGCCCAACCTGCCTAATTTTTAGGCGTTAGGCAGTCTCGTTGACCTGCTCATCCACGATGCGGACAATGTCTGACATGATTTCTGTCAGGTGAAAGTCCTTTGGTGTGTAAACGGCTGCAACACCCGCGTTTTTCAGTTCTTCGGCATCCTCTGACGGTATAATGCCGCCAATGATGATCGGGATGTCCTCCATGCCGTTTTCTTTCATTTTGTCGAGCACATCATGGACCAGTGCCAAATGTGAGCCAGACAGGATTGACAGGCCGACGACGTGGACGCCTTCTTCAAGAGCGGCGTTGACGATTTGGGCTGGCGTCAGGCGAATGCCTTCGTAAACGACTTCCATGCCGCAATCACGGGCACGTACTGCGATCTGCTCTGCGCCATTGGAGTGGCCATCCAGCCCCGGTTTGCCAACGAGGAACTTAAGCCGTCGACCTAGTTTTTCTGAAAGCTTGGAGACTTTTTGTTGAACATCTGCAAGGCTCTCGTTGTCATCTGGGGCTGCTTTGCCGACGCCAGTTGGGGCACGATATTCGCCGAAGACTTCACGTAAGGCAGCACCCCACTCTCCAGTGGTTGCGCCGACCTGAGCTGCTTTGATAGATGCTTCCATAATGTTGTTGTCAGAAGAAGCTGCTGCGCGGAGCTCCAGTAGAGCGGATTTAACAGCGTTCTCGTCACGTTCAGCTCGCCAGGCCTGAATGCGCTGGATGGCTTCTTCTTCAACATGCTCTGGAACTGTAAGGATGCCGCCGTCTTCATCTGATGCCAGTGGAGATGGTTCAGTCTCAGTCCATTTGTTGACGCCGACGACGATCTGATCGCCAGATTCAATGCCTGCCAGACGCTTGGAGTTGGACTCCACGAGCTTCTGTTTCATATAGCTGGACTCAACGGCTGCAACTGCACCGCCCATTTCTGCGATGCGGGCAAGTTCTTCTCTTGCTTGTTCTTTGAGCGCTTCGACCTTGGTTTCAATCTCTTTGGAGCCATCGAAGATATCTGCATATTCCAACAGGTCCGTCTCATAGGCCATGATTTGCTGCATGCGCAGGGACCACTGTTGGTCGAATGGTCGCGGGAGGCCAAGAGCTTCGTTCCATGCTGGTAGCTGAACGGCACGAGCGCGCGCGTTTTTAGAGAGGACAACAGCCAGCATCTCAACGAGAATTCGGTAAACGTTGTTTTCGGGTTGCTGCTCTGTGAGGCCCAGTGAGTTGACCTGTACACCGTAGCGGAAGCGGCGGTAACGCTCTTCTTCAACGCCATAGCGTTCGCGGCAAATCTCATCCCAGAGTTCTGTAAATGCTCGCATTTTGCACATCTCGGTGATGAAGCGCATGCCTGCATTTACGAAGAAGGAAATCCGGCCCACGAGTTTAGGGAAATCGCTTTCAGAGATGACACCAGAAGCACGAACATTGTCCAGAATTGCGATCGCGGTGGCGAGCGCGAAGGAGAGTTCCTGTACTGGTGTCGCGCCAGCTTCCTGCAGATGGTAGGAACACACGTTCATCGGGTTCCATTTGGGCATGTTCGTGTAAGTCCATGAAATCACATCTGTTGTGAGGCGCATGGATGGGGCGGGCGGGAAGACATAGGTGCCGCGGGACAGGTATTCCTTGATCAGATCATTCTGCGTGGTGCCAGCCAGCAGAGAGCGGTCCGCGCCTTGCTCATCAGCAGCTGCCACATAGAGTGCAAGCAGCCAAGGAGCTGTTGCGTTGATCGTCATGGAGGTGTTCATGCGCTCCAGCGGGATCTCGTTGAAGAGGGTGCGCATGTCTCCCAGATGAGAGATGGGTACACCAACCTTACCAACCTCACCGCGCGAGAGCGGATGGTCCGGGTCGTATCCTGTCTGAGTTGGGAGATCGAACGCGACAGAAAGGCCCGTCTGACCCTTTGAGAGGTTCGTACGGTAGAGCCGGTTGCTGTCTGCAGCGTTGGAGTGTCCTGCATATGTGCGGAACATCCACGGACGGTCTTTTGTTGCGCCTTTAGGTGAACCGGTACTCATAGTCTATTGCCTCCCTGATCCTCCCAGCATTTTATAAGGGACAAGATCTCAATTCTGCCTACACCTTTGCATAGGTTTTAGTGGTTGGTGCAATGCAACATTAGAAGAAGTATTCTTCGCAAGTTAAGCAATAGTTGTATATATTTTATGAGTTCTTTGTAATGATAATTCTCAAATAGCCGATATTGACAGGTTGTATTGTTTTGCGTTGCAGCAAATAGTGGATTGGAAGCGTTAGCAGAGGACTTGCTTTCACTCTCATGAGGGAAGGGCGCAACGCAAACTTGGAGGAGAATATCATGAGTTCCGTTGCACGGGTTGTCGAAGCTGGGTCAGAGGGTGGCTCTGAGTTCAAGGACCTATATGAGATTGGTGAGATTCCACCGCTGGGGCATGTTCCTAAGAACATGTGGGCGTGGACCATTCGCCAAGAGCGCCATGGTTCCCCTGATACAGCGATGGTCAAGGAAGTGGTGCCAACTTGGGAGTTGGACAGCCATGAAGTGCTCATTCTGGTTATGGCAGCAGGCGTGAACTACAACGGCGTTTGGGCTGCCCTTGGCGAGCCGATTTCCGTTTTTAAGGTTCATAAGCAGCCCTATCATATCGCAGGCTCTGATGCCTCCGGTATCGTTTGGGCGGTTGGTTCCAAAGTTACTCGCTGGAAGGTAGGCGACGAAGTTGTCGTTCACTGTAACCAGGATGACGGGGATGATGAGGAGTGTAACGGCGGTGATCCGATGTTCTCTAACTCCCAACGGATTTGGGGTTATGAGACACCTGACGGGTCATTTGCGCAGTTCGCTCGTGTTCAATCTCAGCAGCTGATGGCGCGTCCTAAACACCTGACTTGGGAAGAGAGCGCTTGCTACACGCTTACACTGGCGACTGCATTCCGTATGCTGTTCGGTCATGCGCCGCATGATTTGAAGCCAGGTCAGAATGTTCTGGTTTGGGGGGCTTCTGGTGGTCTTGGCGTGTTTGGGGTTCAGCTGATTGCTGCTGCCGGAGCGAATGCGATTGGCGTTATTTCAGATGAGAGTAAACGCGAATACGTGATGTCGCTTGGGGCAAAGGCCGTTATCAATCGAAAAGACTTCGATTGTTGGGGCCAGCTGCCGAAGGTGAACTCGCCTGAGTATGATACGTGGACCAAGGAAGCGCGTAAGTTTGGTAAGGCGATCTGGAACATTACCGGTAAGGGTAATGACGTTGATATGGTGTTTGAGCACCCAGGTGAAGCAACGTTCCCGGTATCAACACTGGTTGCCAAACGCGGCGGTATGGTTGTGTTTTGTGCGGGTACCTCCGGCTTCAATCTGACCATGGATGCGCGCTATGTATGGATGCGTCAGAAGCGTATTCAGGGTTCGCATTTCGCGCACTTGAAACAGGCGAGTGAGGCGAACAAGTTCGTGATTGATCGCCGTATCGACCCTTGCATGAGTGAAGTGTTCTCATGGGACCAGATTCCGCAGGCTCATATGAAGATGTGGAAGAACCAGCATGCCCCAGGAAACATGGCGGTTTTGGTGTGTGCACCAAAGACTGGTTTACGCTCCCTTGAGGATGTTATTGAAGCCACTGAAAACTAAGTAGGCTCACGAAAGGAAGTTGGCGCTTTTATGCTGCCAACTTCCCAGTTTCCTTAAGTTTCTCACTTATATTTTTTTATTGAACGATGATTCAATATTATTAAATGAGCGCAGATTTTCTCTGCGATTTTCTTTTTGTAATCTGCGTGATTATTCGACATCATTTGATGTTGTTTTTTTATTTCAATTTACTGTGAAACTACCTGAATTTTCCGTGGGGATTACCTGTAAAAGAAAGTTTAAAATAGTCGTTTTGCTTCAGTAAATTTTTTTTCTCTTATTTTGCGTTTTAAATGGTGGTACTAGAGAGTTATGAAAGCTTTATAACTTCATATCCAGTGTATTTACGAAGTATATCTTTTTATATTTATTTTCAAAAAATATCTTGAGCAGATGTCTAAGTTGACAGAAAATTGAATATATCTATTTTTAACGGTGCAGTTGATGCGCTCAACCTAGTGTGTCCTGCAATTGCTGAGTTTTTGACTTAGCATTACGGCCAGAACGACAAGCTGTCCTTGGCGGCTTTTCTCTCTGACCGAACAAAAAGTATGTTTTGGTTGTTTGGAGGCATCCGTGTTGAATTTTAAATCTGCTCTCGCTGCGTGCGTAGTTGCATTCCCTTTTGCTGTGTCTACAGCAGAAGCTGCAGATCCTGTTTGTGAAGTTGACCGTCCTATCGTGTTTGCTGGTTTGGATTGGGACTCCAATGCTTTTCACAACTCTGTAGCTCAGTTCATTGCTGAAAAAGGGTACGGCTGTGAAACGGATGTCATCCCAGGCTCCACTATTCCGCTTCTAAACGGTATGGCGCGTGGTGATATCGACGTGACCATGGAAATCTGGCCAGACAACGTGACTGAAGCTCTTGCTGAAGGCAAAGCGAAGAACCAGTTTGTTGATCTTGGTGTGAACTTCCCTGATGCGACACAGGCCTGGTTTATTCCAAAATACCTGGTTGAAGGCGATGATGCGCCTGCAAAAGGTCTGAAGTCTGTATCTGACCTGCCAAAGTACAAAGACGTGTTTTCTGATCCGGAAGAGCCAGAAAAAGGTCGCTTCTACAACTGTATCGCTGGTTGGGGCTGTGAGGTCATCAACTCTAAGAAGCTCAATGCTTATGGCTTGCTTGATAGCTTTGTGAACTTCCGTCCTGGTACAGGTGCAGCGCTTGCAGCTGCGATTGAATCGAACGTTCGTCGTAAGAAGCCAATCGTGTTCTATTACTGGGGTCCAACCTGGGTCATGGGTAAGGTCGCTGATGATCTGATCCAGCTGGAAGAGCCTGCCTACAGCAAAGAAGCTTGGGACAAGCTGTCTGCAGAGACAGATCCATCCAAAGTGACCGAGGCAGTTGCATATCCTCTGTCTGCGACGCACGTCTTCGTGAACACAGAGTTCCATACTTCTGCGCCTAAACTGGTTGAGTTCCTGACTGCTTATGAAACCACCAGTAATGACGTTTCCAAAGCTCTTGCTTACATGCAGGACACTGGCGGAACCACAGATGATGCTGCTGCTGAGTTCCTGAAAAACAACGAAGAACTCTGGACCGGTTGGGTTCCAGCTGATGTCGCTGAGCGTGTGAAATCTGCTCTGTAATATCAAAGACAGCTGACTGTTTTTGAAAATTAGCGAATGAAAAGCGATCACGGAACTTGTTTCCGTGATCCTTGCTAAGAAGAATAAGAGGATCACATGGCTTTCGACGTGTTTCCCAACTTTGGGAAACCTATCCGGACTTCCACAAACGATCTGGTTGATTTTCTCGTCGTGAATTACGGCGATGGATTTGAGGCCTTTTCCAACTCCATCCTATTTTTGCTGGTGCGGTTAGAGCGACTTCTCCGTGGCGCTGATCCTATCGTGATCTTGATCTGCATCGGCCTGATTACCTTTGCTGCGAGCCGCCGTTGGGGGCTTAGCCTGGTGATGGTAGGTGCAATGTGGTTCATCGGTACATTGGGGCTTTGGGAAAAGTCTATGCAAACAGTGGCGATCTTGCTTGTCGCTGTGCTGATTTCCGTTGTGATTGGCGTGCCGCTTGGCGTTATCTCTGCTCGTTCAAACCGCTTCAGAGCTTTGCTCAATCCGGTCTTGGACTTGATGCAGACCATTCCAAGCTTCGTTTATCTTATTCCAGCGGCCATGCTGTTTGGTCTGGGTAAGGTGCCAGCTATTCTGGCTACTGTGATTTATGCTGCACCACCGCTTATTCGCTTGACGGATCTCGGCATCCGTTATGTGGATGAAGAGGTTGTTGAGGCGAGCCGGGCCTTTGGTGCAACACGCTGGCAGATCCTTAAGGGCGTCCAAATCCCACTTGCGCTCCCTTCCATCATGCAGGGTATTAACCAGACTATGATGATGGCGTTGGCTATGGTGGTGATTGCGTCCATGATTGGTGCTCGCGGCGTGGGTGAAACCGTTCTGCTTGGGTTGCAGCGTAATGATGCAGGACAAGGTTTGCTCGGCGGCTTAGCGATTGTTGTTCTTGCCGTCGTGTTTGACCGTATCACACAATCAGCCGGACAACGGATGCAGGCGCATCGCAAGGTAACAGGGTGAGGCGCTAACACATGGCATTGATCGAAGTACAAAACATTACCAAGATTTTTGGCAAGGCGCCTGAGAAGGAGCTTGCCAAGGTCAAAAATGGTATGGGCAAAGATCAGCTGCTTGCTGAAACTGACCATACTCTTGGCCTGCATGATGTCTCCCTTAGCATCGAGAAGGGTGAGATCTTTGTGATCATGGGCCTTTCTGGTTCTGGTAAGTCTACGCTTATTCGTCACTTCAACCGCTTGATTGACCCAACAGACGGGCACATTCTGGTTGATGGCGAGGATGTTATGGCTCTTTCTGATAAAGAGCTGGAAGACTTCCGCCGTCATCGTATGTCGATGGTGTTTCAACGTTTTGGCCTGATGCCGCATCGGACAGTATTGCAGAATGTTGCTTACGGTCTTGAAGTGCAGGGCATTACAAAAGCAGACCGTGAAACCACAGCGCGTGAGTGGATTGAAACGGTTGGGCTTGGTGGTTTTGAACACCAGTACCCAAGCCAGCTTTCCGGTGGCATGCAGCAGCGTGTTGGTCTTGCCCGTGCGCTTGCAACGGATGCTGACATTTTGCTGATGGATGAGGCGTTTTCTGCACTTGATCCGTTGATCCGCTCTCAGATGCAGGATCAATTGGTTGAACTGCAAGAAAAGCTGCATAAGACCATCGTGTTCATCACGCATGATCTGGATGAAGCTTTGCGTATTGGTGACAAGATTGCGATCCTTAAGGATGGTGTTCTGTCACAGGTTGGTACGCCGCCAGAAATCCTGCTTGAACCAGCTGATGATTATGTGCGGGCGTTTGTACGCGATGTGAACCGTGCTCGCGTGCTGACCGTTGATACTGTTATGCAGCCACCTGCAGTGCGTATTACCCATGACAATATGGAAAAAGCGCTGGCCGATATGCGCCGTCATGACGAAGATTTCGGTTATGTGGTTGAGGACAAAGAGTTCCGCGGCATCGTCACGCAAGAGGGACTTGCTGAAGAAGTTGCTAAACCGGGTGATAGTCCATCCCTTTATGCTTTTGCTGATGACAGCAACGCAGTGGAGCTGGAAAGCACTTTGGAAGAAGCTCTTCCAACAACATTGGAAGCAGATTATCCGGTTCCAGTTGTTTGCGAGGATGGACATCTCATGGGCGTATTGAGCCCAGAAGAGATGGGTAGCGTGCTGACACCTCCAGAAGAGCAACCCGATGCTGAAACTGAAGGTGCTGAAGAGAAGAATGAGACGGCTGAAACAGCCAAGCCTCATGCTTTGAAAGAAGCTTCCTAACGTTTCTGCCGATAAGTTTGAAAGGCCGGCTTTGTCCGGCCTTTTTTAATTCACTTATACGTGTGCTTTTAGTTTGAGCTTGGTTTGCCTCATTTAGTCGGTAGTGTGTCCGAGAGATTCGAAATTTGCCGAAAAGTGATTTTGTATGAAGACGTTTCGTGGTGGGAGTATTGCTCTGGTTCTTGCTGTTGGACTGATGCTCACTGGTTGTGTCAGCCCTGATGAAACGCCAAGCTACTATCAGAACTTAGAGAGCCACTCTGCGCAGATTGATGCGAGTGTTGTGGCCTCAATGATCTCCAGCTATCGTTCTCAATCAGATTTACCGCCGGTTACGGTCGATCCAGCTTTGATGCGCGTTGCTCAGGCACAGGCAGATGGAATGGCCCGTGCAGAGGATGTCAACGCTGCGCGCAAGGGCGATCTTAAGCTCGCCGTCTTGATGAAGGGGGCTGGGCAGGGCGATGCTCATGCGGTGGGCAATCTCAGCGCTGGTTATCGCCGATGGGCAGAAGCCTTTTCCGGCTGGCGTGACTCGCCAAAACATAATGCAGTGATGCTGGATGCAAATGGAACGCGTATTGGTATTGCAACGGCTTATGCGCCTCGGTCAAAATACAAGGTTTTCTGGAGCCTTGTTGTAGCCGGTCCGCGTTAACCCACTTTCCTTTGGAGGCTAAAAGAGCGACCAAAGGCCAGTATCTCGTTGTGCGCTGCAGCGATAAACTCTCTTCACTAATGAATTTGGGTTTAGGGGATTTCTGGTGTGCTGCCACCACTGATTTCATACGAGGAATTGCGAGCTGAGTTTCGCTGGACTATTCCTGCGCGCTATAACATTGCGCATGATGCTTGTGATCGTTGGGCGGATATTGAGCCTAAGCGCATAGCTTTGCTGCATGTGCTGTCTTCCGGCGGTGTTGAAGCGTGGAGCTATGGTCAGCTCAAAGGAAATTCCTGCCAGCTTGCAAACTCGCTGCAGTCTTTGGGTGTAGCCCCGCGCGACCGTGTAGCTTTGTTACTGCCTCAAGCACCTGAAACTGCTATCTCTCATCTTGCGATTTATCGGCTAGGAGCTATCGCAGTTCCATTGGCTGCTTTGTTTGGTCCAGATGCGCTACGGTACCGGTTGGAAAACGCTGGCGCGAAAGTGGTGATTACCAATCAAGCTGGACTTGAGAAACTTTCTGCACTTCGTGAGCAGCTCCCGCTTCTTGAGCATGTTATTTGTGTTGATGGTGCAGGAGATGGAGCTCTTGGCTTCTGGAACTTGCTTGAGCAAGGCTCTGACAGCTTTGAGAGCTATGCGACAGGCCCTGATGATCCAGCTTTGATGGTTTATACCTCAGGCACAACAGGGCAGCCTAAAGGAGCGCTGCTGGCGCACCGTGTGTTGTTTGGGCATTTGCCGGGCATACAAATGGCACATGAGATGTTGCCGCAGGCTGGCGATGTATTCTGGACTCCGGCTGATTGGGCCTGGGCGGGTGGTTTGCTGAATGCACTGCTGCCTTCGCTGAAGTTTGGTGTGCCTGTGGTGACTGCCCGGATCGATAAGTTTGATCCGGAAGGTGCATTTGACTTGATGGCTCGGCATGATGTTCGCAACGCGTTCATTCCGCCTACCGCACTCAAGATGATGCGCAGTGTTGATCATCGTAAGTATTCTGAAAAACTTCGGTTACGCTCTGTTTGCTCAGCGGGAGAGGCATTGGGGCGTGAAGCATTTGCCTGGTGCCACGAAGCGCTCGGTGTTGCGCCAAACGAGATGTATGGACAGACGGAATGTAATCTCGTGCTCGGGTCAGGAGCAGGGATGGGTGTTTCCCGTGCCGGGGCAATTGGCAAAGCTGTACCTGGGCATGACGTTGCTGTTATCCGTCCAGATGGATCTGTTTGCGAACCAGAAGAGCAAGGCGAGATTGCAGTTCGTCGTGGTACGCCTGTTATGTTCCTGGGGTATTGGCAGAAGCCAGAGGCAGATCAGAGCAAATTCCTTGGTGATTGGATGCTGACAGGTGACCAAGGTGTTGTTGATATGGATGGATATGTCCACTTCGTCGGTCGCAATGATGATGTCATTACTTCAGCTGGCTATCGCATTGGGCCAACTGAGATTGAGGATTGTCTGATCAAGCATGAGGCGGTTGGATTGGCTGCTGTGGTCGGCAAACCTGATCCGGTGCGGACGGAGATCGTAAAGGCTTATGTTGTCCTGAAAGACGGTTTCGAACCAAGTGAGGGCTTGGTTGATGATATTCGCCAATATGTGCGCGTGAGTCTTTCTGCTCATGAATATCCGCGGGAGATTGAGTTTGTCTCCGAAATGCCTTTGACGACCAGCGGAAAGGTTATTCGCCGGATTTTACGGAATAGAGCGCAGGAAGAAGCTGAGTTGGTTGAAGGATAGGTAGCTATTTTCGACCAAGCAATTTCTTAATTTTGCTCTTTAACGCCAACTTTGCGCGAGCACCTGCTTGCGCCTCCCACATTGCAAAGCGCGCTATTGGACCTTTGCCAATAAAAACCGTGGCATATGGGAACCTTGAGGTCCAGGCCTTGTTTGCCATCTCATTGTCTGGTGTCGAGAGGGAATCAGCACCTGAGAACTCAGGGTCATCGAGGAGTTTTTGGGTGCTGAAATAGATGAGCAGTTGACCGGGTGAGAATTTTGCGAGGTTCTCGTCGAAGGTTGTTTTCCAGCCAAATATGCGGCCTTGCTCGCGGAGCAGGATGTTGGTCGCAATCAGCTTATCGTCGAGCCACAACTGACCAATGCGAATGTTATCTGCTTCGCCTGACTTTGATACCAGCTCACGCGTGAAAGCGGCATCAGACGCTCTGGAAAGGAGTGCCGTGCCTTGCTTGCCTTTCCAGCCAGCTGCCTCGAGTTTCAGAAAGTCTTCAAGGCCTGCCTGAATGTCCTCTGAAGTTTCCAGCATACTAAAGGAAAGAGATCCTTCTTTTTCCAGCCGGCGCTGGTTTTTAAAGGCACCTTTCCATGAGGACCGTTTTTTGAGAGCGTCAAAGTCGGCGCGACCTTCACTGCCAGATAGTTGGAAGGCGCGATCTTCTTTAGAAGTAACTTGTTTATCCCATCCGTGGGCTTTAAGCGCGCGCTCAAGGCATTCATAGGTGGGGCCATCGCTTCCATGGAAAGGGAGAATTAGCGTCTTAGTCCAGCTTAAGTTACAGGCGGTTTCGAGCAGTTTGTTGAGTGTTGCTGGCGTCGCTTCCTCAGAAAGCAGCAGAGTGCCGAGTGGCCCATAATCGCCTGCTAAAGTGCTTGGCAGCTTGAAGAGTAGGCCGCGTCTTACCCTTATGACCGGCAGTGCCGCGAGCGCTTTTGTGCCGGAAGGATCGAGTGCCAATAACAGCTTGATTGAGCCGTTTGCCTTGTGTGCGTTGAATGCACTCACGAAGCTGCTGGAGAAGAACGGGTTGGGCTGCAGTGCCTGTTGAGACAGTTGTCGCCACAGGTGTTCCGCTGTTTTGTCTTTGCCGGGTGTCAGCAGTTTAATCGTGGTGCTATCCTGCTTCATTGACTGGAGTTTCCCGTCTCTTCAATGGCAATATGAATGTGTGCAGGCCAAGGCGCTTGTAGGCGCTGCGATAAAGAATGCATGCTTCAAAAAAGATGACTGATGTGGTCGCCAGAGCAGCTCCATACAGGCCGAAGGCTGGAATAAGTGCTGTGTTGAGAATGAGGTTTACGACAAAGACACTGGCATAGATCTTGGCGCAGGTGTTTTGGTGCCCTGAGAGGGTCAGCAATGCGTCAACCGGACCAACGGATGCACGGGCTAATACACCAATGACAAGGATGTAGAGGATTGGTGTACCTTGAGCAAAATCCTCTCCAAACAATGAGAGGAGGAATGGTCCGACTGCCATGACAAAGCCGCCCATGAGTAGTGTCGGCCAGAAGGTCATTTTAGCAGCACTTGCCACGAAATCCTTGAGACCATCTCTGTCACCAGAGTGGTAAAGACGTGCCATGCGTGGTGCGCTTGCTGCGCGTACTGCGTAATAAACAAAATGCATCAGTGCGAGGGTGCGTGATGCAGCAAAATAAATGCCGACTTGATCTGGTGGGAGCCAGAGGCCGATTAAGATGACATCAGAGCTGGTGATGAGTTGGAAGAAGCCATCAACTGCCAGCATGGGAACTGACACAAGCAGCCATGACTTTATCTGAAGTCTACGTGGAGTAGGATGGCGGACTTTGTTCAGCGAAACTTCCATCATGATCGTCTGAACGAAGGTGATGGTCCAGACGGCTGCGATGGTGACGATGCAAGCTGTGACGGCTGTTGGCGGATAGCCCAGCAACAGCGCGATCAACATGAATGCGAGCACTAGAAGGGGGCGGCCAATAAAATCTGGCAGCATTGCTTTGAGTTGCCAGTCTTGCGCACGGGCAATGCCTTCCAGCATACCGGTGTAGGTGTGCATGGGCAGGCAGATTGCGATGAGGTAAAGCGGCAGGATGTATGCGTTGCCAATGAAATCAGAGAAGGCCCAGGCAATGGCTACACTGATTACTGCAATGGTTGTTGAGCTGAGCAATACAAGGAAACGGGCACTGAAGAGCAAGCCATTGAGAAGCTCGTGTTGCTTCTTCTCCAGATACTCTGGAATGAAACGCAGAAGGGAAACAGAAAACCCGAGCCCTGAAAATACGCTCAGTATGATGACGACCGTCCAGACAACAATGAAGATGCCGTATTCAGAGGCGCCCATCCAACGAGCCAGAAAGACCTGCATGATGTAGGCGAGTGCTGCGCTCCCGATGCGTAAGGCAAAAACGATCAATGCTGAGCGTCGTGCTCCTCCAGCCTCGCCTTTGCTGAAGAGAGTGCCGAGTATTTTTCCAAGAAGCGGCAGCAGTTTTGCATGAGTGCTGCGAGGTAAAAGCACTGCTGACCATTTGAGGAGGAGTTCTTGCACGCGATACGCCTTAATTATTTCTGGTCAATTATTACTAGTATGAAAATTAATATTTTCGGAATGCTGTTTTGTGGTGTTGTCGTGTTGATTGGTCCTTGAGTTAAAACAGAGGCTTAGCTGGGCCTTGAAGGCTCAGAAGCTTTTGTTCTGATACTCTCGCAGTTTTTGATGCTTGACTCCTGTGCGATTTGACGGAATCAATATTAGAACATATAGAGAACAAAATGAAATTTACCGAGAGTGATATGAACGCGAAAACATCGCAAATTGCAGAGCTGCGCCACCGCCTCGCGGTGTTAGAGGGACGCCTCCCTTCTACCGTGCAGCTTGCGCCGGTCCCTGCATCCGCCCAAACTGAGCAGGGACCGGCTCCTCTTGGTGAGGTGCTGAACGCGCACGCTATTCAAAATGATGTAACTGCTCAGAGAATTTTACTAGGCATTCCTAAGTTGGATGGATTATTTGGAAGAAAAGGTCTTCAGTGCGCTTCATTGCATGAATTTTATGCCAGTGAAATGAGACTTTCCGGGGCATTATCCGGTTTTTTGTGTGCTCTCCTGAGTTTGATGAGCAGGCAAAGAGATGGTGCTGTGCTGTGGGTTATTGATAGGGCTGTTCAACGAGAAACTGGTATTCCACACGCTCCGGGACTTGCTCAATTTGGTGTTGACCCAGCTCGTATTGTCTTTGTGCGCCCCAGAAAAACTGAAGAAGTTTTATGGGCGATGGAAGAAGGGGCGCAGTGCTCAACGCTGTGTGCTGTGGTTGGAGAGGTTGCAGGTTCTTTTAGGAGTTTTGATCTGACGGTTACGCGGAGGTTGGTTCTACGTGCAGAACAAACTGGCGTGCCTGTGTTTTGGGTGCGGCATGGTGCCCAAGCTGACCCAAGTGCTGCTTTAAGTCGTTGGCATATTGCGCCTATAGCCTCTCGTTTCTCAGGGGCAGTTCGTGCTCGGAAGGTTATGCCTTCTCGTGCTTTTGTTGGTAATCCAGGCTGGCGGGTGACCTTGGAGAAAAACAGAGATGGCCAATTAGGCTTCTGTGACTTGGAGTGGAACCATGCAAAACGCTGTTTTAATGAAGCGTCAACGTATTCTATGCCTGTGGTTCGCCGAATTAGCAACAGACCGAATTTGTCGGAGAGAGATAGGCGAGTTATGGCTTTGCGAACATGCAGCTAAGCCAATTGTCGCTTACCACAAAATTAAAAATGGTTACCGGCTGAGCTGCGTGAATATTGCAGCGGCGCAGGCTGGTTTGTCTGTGGGAGAGGCGCTTAGTGATGCGAGGGCGCGTGTTTCCGATGTGCAATGTGAAGAGGATATTCCAGAAGCGAATGAAGCGTTACTATCAGCATTGGCTGACTGGTGTGATCGCTATACGCCATTCGTGGCTACTACTGATCCAGATACGTTGTTGCTAGACATTTCCGGCTGCTCCCATCTCTTCAATGGAGAAGAGGCAATGCTCGAAGATTGCTTTAGTAGACTGAGAGTAAAAGGCTTTACTGTGTCTGGCGCAATTGCTGATACTGTTGGCGTTGCATGGGCTATTGCCAGAAATGGGGGAGGTGTTATCGAGCCTGGAGGACAACGGAATGCTTTGGAAACTCTGAGTGTTGAGTTGTTAAGAGTGGAAGAAAGTGTTGTGGCTGCTCTTTCACGTGTAGGTTTAACTGTAATTGGTGATTTATTAGGCAGGCCGCGAGCGCCTTTAGCAAGTCGTTTTGGTACAGACTTGGTTAAGCGATTAGATCAAGCTCTGGGGATGGAAGGGGAGCCAATCTCTCCCAGGCTCTTTACGCCGGACCTTGTTGTTGAAAGACGGCTTTTGGAGCCGATTGGACAGGAAGACAATGTCATTGCCGTTATTCAGTCACTCTCAGAGAACCTGCAGAAGGCCTTAGAGAAGCGTGAAGAAGGAGGACGGGCCTTTGAGCTGGTGTTGTTTCGAGTAGATGGTGTCGTAAACCGTCTTTCTGTTGGAACAAGTGGTCCGATACGTGCACCTGCTCTTATTCTGCGCCTTTTTAAAGAAAAACTGAAGACGGTTGGTGATGAGTTAGATGCCGGATTTGGTTATGATCTTATTCGATTGAGTGTCTTGGAAGCCCAATCATGTTCTGCCGCACAACTGAATTTAGAAGGCCGAAGTAATCAAGACGATGATCTTGCTGAGTTAGTTGATCGACTTAGTGCGCGTTTGGGCATAACTCAAGTTAGCTGTTTCTTACCATGCAACGAACACTTGCCTGAGGTGCAAAGCGCCTTGGTACCTGCGGCTACCGTCTGTGAAAGTGCTCTTTATTGGGCTGAAGCTGAAAATGACTCGAATAGTGACGTTCCGCTAGAGCATCCTTTGAGGATGTTGCCTCATCGGGAGCCTGTCGAGGCTGTTGCTATGGTTCCAGAAGGCCCTCCATTGCGCTTTCGTTGGCGTAAAGCTTCCTATGAAATTTCTCAGAGTGAAGGACCGCAAAGGATTGCTCCTCCTTGGTGGCGTAGTGAAGCAGGCATTCGTGATTACTATCGCGTCGAAGATCGAGAAGGTCGTCGTTTCTGGCTTTACAGAGAAGGTTTGTATGGCGAGCAGAATGAAGTACCTCGCTGGTATCTACAAGGTTTGTATGCCTGAGATGTGAGGCTGTTGAACTGTCATCTTTTGAAGCTAACTTTATATGGTGTCATCATGAGATCTCCCTTGATGCGCAGTTCCGGATATGCGGAGCTTTGCTGCGCGACGAATTTTTCATTTCTACGAGGTGCCTCACAACCTGAAGAGCTTGTTTTTACCGCTAAAAATATAGGCTTAACAGCTCTTGGTGTGTGTGACCGTAACTCATTGGCTGGTGTTGTGCGGGCTCATGTGGCTGCTGATACTGCAAAACTTCGTATGGTTACCGGAGTGCGCCTGTGTTTTGTTGATGGCTCTCCTGAAATTCTGTGTTGGCCAGTTGATCGTCAAGCTTACGGCCGTCTGACTAAATTGCTGACTGTCGGCAAACGCAGAGCTCCGAAGGGAGAATGTTATTTGCGCCTTGAGGATCTTCTGGCTCAGGGAGCGGGTTTTGTTATTGCTCCTATTGTGAAACAGTTGAAAAATGAAGCCAATCTTTTGAAGCTTAGAGCAGTATTGAAAGCATTATTCTCTGTTTTCGGGGAACAGGTTCGTCTCGCCGTTGCATTGACATACGGTGCGAGTGATAGGCGGTTTTTGTTGCAAATGATGGAGCTTGCTAATGAATGTAACATCCACATTCTTGCAGTGAATGATGTACTTTACCATGAAGCTGACCGACGTCCATTACAAGACATTGTGAGCTGTATTCGCCTGCACGAAACGCTGGGGAGTGCTGGTCAAAAATTAGAATCTAACGCTGAGAGATATCTGAAAACTTATGAGGAGATGACATATTTGTTTCAGGATTGTCCTGAAGCTCTAACGGAGTCTTCGAGAATTCTAGATGAGATAGATTTTAGTCTTTCAGAGTTGCGATATGACTACCCCAAGGAAGAAATAGCTTCAGGATTATCTTCTCAAGGAGAACTTGCGCGCTTAGCGGAGGAAGGTGCGCAGAAGCGATATCCTGATGGCATTCCTAAAAGTATAAGAGAGTCAATCGATTATGAGCTGAACTTGATCGATGATCTTGATTATGCCCCATATTTTCTGACAGTTCATGATATTGTAGAGTTTGCTCGCTCTAGGGGTATCTTATGTCAAGGGCGAGGTTCGGCAGCAAATTCTGTGGTGTGCTTTTGCATTGGAATTACAGAGGTCGATCCTAAGCGAGCTGGCTTATTATTTGAACGATTTATCTCTCCGGAACGTAGAGAGCCTCCTGATATTGACGTTGATTTTGAGCATGAGCGACGCGAAGAGGTCATTCAATATATTTATCAGAAATATGGGAGAGAGCGAGCAGGGCTTGCAGCGACTGTGATTACATACCGATCTCGTTCTGCTTTACGGGAAGTCGCTAAGGTTTTTGGCTTGTCAGAGGATGTGGCAGGAACTTTGTCCGGCACGATCTGGGGACGCTCATCTGGGGGCGGTAAAGAAGAGCAAGTGCGTGAGGCTGGTCTCGATCCTCAAGAAGCCGTTGTTGCTCAAGTGCTTAAATATGCCAAAGAATTGATTGGTTTTCCGCGTCATCTTTCTCAGCATGTTGGTGGCTTTGTTATTACTCACGGGCGGTTGGATGAGGTCGTTCCGGTGATGAATGCGGCAATGGAAGATCGGACTACCATTGAATGGGATAAGGATGATCTTGAAGCTCTTAGACTTTTGAAGATTGATGTGCTCGCTCTTGGAATGTTGACTGCTATCCGTAAGGCACTGGATTTATTGAAGGAAAAATATAATCGAGATCTAACAATAGCGACTCTCCCTCCTGAAGAGACAGATGTTTATGATATGATTTGTCGAGCAGATACCCTAGGGGTATTTCAGATTGAGAGCCGGGCTCAAATGAGCATGTTACCTAGGTTAAGGCCGCGTTCGTTTTATGATCTGGTAATCGAGGTTGCAATTGTACGACCTGGCCCAATTCAGGGTGATATGGTGCATCCATATTTGCGGCGAAGGCAAAAGAAAGAAGCAGTTAACTACCCCAAGGAAGAGCTACGAGATGTATTAGATAAGACACTTGGAGTTCCGTTGTTTCAAGAGCAGGCAATGAAAATTGCTATCGTTGCTGCTGGATTTACCCCAGGGGAAGCAGATCGCTTGCGACGCGCTATGGCAACATTCCGCCGTGTCGGAACTATTCAGACGTTTCAAGACAAGATGGTCGATGGAATGGTTGCTCGAGGCTATGAAAAAGATTTTGCAGAACGATGTTTTAAACAGATTGAGGGATTTGGTGAATATGGTTTTCCTGAGAGCCATGCGGCCAGCTTTGCGCTGCTGGTTTATGCCTCTTGCTGGTTAAAAGCGCGATATCCTGATGTGTTTTGTGCTGCCCTGCTTAATTCTCAACCATTGGGATTTTATGCCCCGGCACAATTGGTGCGAGATGCACGTGAGCATGGTGTCGATGTGCGTGAGGTGGATGTCAATCTCTCTGACTGGGATGTTGTTTTGGAGCCTGATGTGCAGGCATGGAGGCGTTTGCATCCGCGACATAAAGAGATGCAGGGCACTATTAAATCTGATCACGCAGTGCGGTTAGGTTTTAGAAATGTCAAAGGCTTAGCCGAAGCTGATATGAAGAAGCTTGTAGCTGCACGAGGTCGTGGATATGATTCTGTGCGAGATCTCTGGTTGAGGACTGATTTGTCGCGTTCCGTCATTGCCAAGCTTGCTGAGGCGGATGCGTTTCGGTCGTTGGGCTTGGATCGACGAGATGCTCTGTGGGCTGCGCAAGGGCTAGAAGCTGGTGGAGCAGCTGAAAGATTGCCTCTTTTTGATTGTGCCGACCTGCATGAATTGCGGCTGGAACCCGATGTTCATTTGCCGCCGATGCTGCTGGGAGAGCACGTTATGGCTGACTATCAAAGCCTTACGCTCTCCTTAAAAGGTCATCCGGTCGGTTTCGTACGGAAGTCGCTTGTGCAGTCTTGCGTTATTTTGTGCGATGAATTGAAAGATTTACGTGCTGGATGCAAGGTTTCTGTAGCTGGGCTCGTTCTTGTGCGACAGCGTCCGGGATCAGCGAAAGGAGTGACCTTCATGACGCTGGAGGATGAGAGCGGCATTGCTAATGTGATTGTCTGGCCTAAATGTTTTGAGAAGTATCGTGCATTAATATTGGGAACGCGATTTATAAAAGTCACGGGCCGACTTCAAAATTCAGAAGGCGTCATTCATGTAGTCGCGGAGCATCTAGAAGACATGACAGATTTGCTTGGGCAACTTTCAGCTGCAAAGTTTGACGATGCTGGCCTTGCTCATGCAGATGAAGTTCGTCGTCCAGTGATTGAGCTTGCTGCGAAAATCCAACCTGGACGAGGTTTGGCGGAGCTGGTGCGGGAAGTGCCTGAAGTGGCAAAAGATTATGCTGAACTTGCGCAAAAAGTGCGACGTACTTTGCCGAAAGGTCGAAACTTTCACTAAGCTACTTATCCTCTTCGCTGAAAAAGGGGGTATTTATGGAGTGAGAGGATCTGACTGCTTAATATTTTAGGGATGAGCCAAGTCGTTATTCAGGAGTAGAAATCTAGTGGCTTATGATGAGGAACTTGGTGATCGGCTTCGTGAGGAGTTGGAAGGCATTATGGGGATTTCGGAGAAGTGGATGATGGGTGGCCTGTGCTTTTTTCTGGATGGAAACATGCTGGCCGGGGCGCATCGTATTAAGAGTGAAGAGGCTCGCTTCATGTTTCGTGTTGGAAAAGACAATGAGGCTGAAGCGCTCGGCCGAGAGGGGGCTGAGATTGTTGAGCTTGGTGGTCGCCGAATGGGGGGATTGGTGTTTGTGGCTGCTGAGGTGTGTGATCAGGCGGCGCTTAGAGAATGGATTTCGCTCTGTATGAGTTTTGTCGCTGGACTGCCAGCCAAACAGTTGAAAGGAAAAGGCTGACGCAGGTTGATCATAATCTGATCGCCTTCAATGTCAGCGCCTTCATATGAGCGTCACAGCTTTGTCGGTTGCTGTTCTTATAGACGCGGGTCTTCGCAAATTTGGACGTCGCCTTTTAGTACTTTTTTGATTTCGTTGAAGGCTCGTTTCATGGTTGTGCCCTTGATCCAGCCAACGACCAACAACCGTAACCCAGGGTTCTTAGGGTGCTTTCCTGCGATGACTTTAACAGCCCAATATCGCCGTCCTGCAAAGCCAGGTTCAACGAGTTTGTAGGCGCGGAACTGTAAGTACTGGATTTCTGATAGGTTTTTTTTAGAAAAACTTTGTAATAGTGTTGTGCAATCTTGATTGGGCTTGCTAATTAGGACTAAAGATCCATCGTTTAAGTGTAGCTCCTTAGTAGATTCATAAATTTCACATCCGGATCCTACAGTATTAGGTGTGTTTTGTATTAGTGATCTCCACTTCATAAACTCCATTCTGTTTGCGTGAACTACGTTCATTTAGATGTTTCCTGATCGATACTCATATTTGTGTGACATACACATATGTACCGATAGTTTGAAATAGTTTTTTTTCTAATTTTAATAAGTTTGGATGTAACGAGGCTTGTCTGAACCTTATCGGCGTTCCGCTAACCCGTTACGCGAAGGCGCCTTTTCCCTACGGAATGTGATTGTTAATGAAGCAACTTAAAGATGTGGGAAACTCGTGCTGACATACCGGGAGTATCGCAGGAATATATGGAAACGATGTTTTCTTGTGTTGGCATCTTATGCTGCTAGCTGATGCAAAATATCTTGGTAAGCCTCAGGTTAGGTTCAATCATTGGTATGATGAGCTGAAAAGGGCTTGTGTGCAGTCGGTGAATGATAAGTCTGAGATCTCTGCTTTTAGACTTTCACGGAGAAGTTTGCCGACCTGGGTGAGGATCGGAACTTGCTTGTAGGGGGAGGTAAAGCCTTATCTGCATCGTGATATGGTTGTTACTGATGTAAGGCGCAGAGAAGTTGACTGTTGCTCTCGCAGCAAGACTGTTTTTACGCTCAGTCGATTTTGGATCAGGCTGTGAGGTTTAGAGGCGGCTGCCTTCTGCCATCGGTTCAACATAATACCAGCGGCCCTTGCGTTTTTTGAAGAGGCTCAGTTCTCTCTGTTCTCCGACTTGGCCATGGGCGAGGTATTTGGCGCAGAAGAGGACGCTGCCTTTTGCATCACCTAGTTGCCCCTTATCGGTGCCCAGAATCTCAAGCCCTATCCATTGAGTTTGGGCAGCATATTCTGCGACCTCAATTGAACTGAAGGTTTTTTGGTAGCGGGGCCACAATGTGTCTTTCAGGTAATCAATGTTTTTTGTGGCATAAGCGCTGTAACGTGAGCGCATGAGCTGCTCTGCAGTCTCGGGTAGGGCCTTGCCTTCCAGAAAAGGCTGGCAACAGATTTCAAAGTCTCTTCCTGATTTGCAAGGGCAAGGTGTTGTCATTGAATACCATCCTTTAGAGCTTGGAAGGCAGCTAAACGACAATTTTAAAGCCAGGTCAAGAAGGGCAAACAAGCTCCTCCAAGAGTGATTAAAGTTCGCCTTACTGGTTCAACGCTCCAACAGCGTCTTTTGCATAAGCTTGCAACAACAAGCCCTGTGTACGGTAGGATGGTAATGCAAAGAGGACGCATTCTGATTGTTGGGGCAGGGCCCAGTGGGTTGACTGCCGCAATTGAGCTGAAGCGACGCGGCTTTACGCCTCGTATCATTGATAAGAACTCGCGCCCTCACGCTCAATCTCGTGCCCTTGCCATTAATCCCCGCACCCTCCAAATCCTGCAGCCATCTGGTGTGGCAGACAAACTGCTGCAAAAGGGATGGCGGATGAATCATGTCCACTTTTGTGGACCAAGTGATGAGCTTTTAGAAGTTGATCTCTCAGACTTAGATGGGCCTTATAATTTTATGCTGGCCCTGCCGCAATATGAGACTGAAACTGTTCTTGAACGACATCTGACAGAGCTGGGAATACCGGTCGAGCGGGAGTGTGAACTCGTCAAGCTAGAGCAGAAGGATGAGGTCGTCACTGCAGTTATACAAACCAGTAGCGGTGACGAAGAGGTACTTCACCCACCCATGGTGATTGGGGCAGATGGTGCACACTCAATTGTGCGTTCGCAAATGGGGTTCACCTTTTCAGGCAGTTCGTATCCGCAAGATTGGGGGCTGGCAGATGTGGAGTTGGAACCGACGCTGACGATGGATGGGCCGACGATGTTTGACAGGTCACCAAATATCTTCGGTGTCATTCCCTTTTCTGCGACACGGGCGCGCATTGTTGCCGATCACTCTGATCCACTTGAGACTATGCCGCCGATTTTGAAAGTTATCAAAGTCAATTGGAAGTCGTCTTTCCGGATCTCTCACCGATTGGCCAATCTCTATCAGAAAGGGCGGGTCTTTCTGGTGGGAGATGCTGCGCATGTGCACTCTCCCTTTGGAGGCAGAGGGATGAACTTAGGGATTGAGGATGCTGCGTGGCTGGCGTGGCAAGTTTCTACCGGGCATACGCATCAATATATGTTGGATCGACGACCCGTTGCTGCGGAAGTTTTGAAGACGGTTGATACCGGCACACGGTTTTTAGCGTCAAACAACACAGCGATCCGTCTGTTCAGGCAAAAGTTTCTGCCGGTGTTGGGACGCACGGATTATTTCCAGGCCCGGTTCATGAATATTATGTCTGCTGAGAACACACCATTTCCTCCTTGGCTTGAAGAGGAATAGTTCGCCTAAAGCTCTGATAGAAATGAAGAACTGCAGATAACAAAAAACCGCCTTGCGGCGGTTGTTTTGTTTTTTTGGAGCGGGCGAGGCGATTCGAACGCCCGACCCTAACCTTGGCAAGGTTATGCTCTACCCCTGAGCTACGCCCGCATATCCAAAAAATTCCAACTTCGCGAAAACTCAGTTTCTTAGAGAAACTGGAGCGGGCGATGAGATTCGAACTCACGACCCTAACCTTGGCAAGGTTATGCTCTACCCCTGAGCTACGCCCGCATCTGTTTCGCTAGAGCCGTTTGTTGCGGCCCCGTCGGTGAGGTGGGAGCTATATGACAAAAGCTCGGGGTGAATGCAACAAGGAATTTGAAATTCATTGTGGGGTTTCTCAGAGCTTGTGGATGTGGAGGTCGTGAAGTTCCTCATAAAAAATATTATATAACAATAAGATAGATGGTTTTTTAGAGTTGTTTGATCGTTGTGGAAATAATTGCACTCGAGTAAAATAACCTATGTGATTTACTCCGAGGTCGTGGATGGGCTGCATGAAACAGAAACAGGTTCCCTCATATATCTCAATAAGATCAGGAATTTTTTTAATCACATTCAGAATGAGCATTAGCGAGCGTGGCTAAGAACAACATCCAGACGTCGTCAAGATCACAATTTGTAATTGGGGGCAGTATGTCGCAGTCGTGTATTAGTATATTCTAAGAGAATGTTTTGAGGGTGAAGTACATGCCCTTGAGAAACGTAAGTTGCACGCGGTCAAAGCTCTCAATTTTTTGTCTATATTAGAGTTATTCTAAGTGTATGGAGGGACGCTTCGTGTATGTCTTGTGATTATAATTCTCGATATTTGTAGTATTAGTAAGTATCGGTGGAATTCGTATTTCAAGTATTTTTTGTATATCTCAATATATTAGATGATGACTTTGCGTTTTAAGCTGATGAAATTTTTGATATCACCATAGTAAATGTCAAGCGGTTGCATCAATGTGCTTTTGTTTGTAGTGATTCTAAACTCCATTATCTCGTGATGATGGAGGATTTCATGCGAGCAATAATTAAGACATTGATTGGCGCATCTGTTTTCAGCATGGCTGTTCAGGGAGGAGCTTTTGCTCAATCTGAGTTGCTGGAAGAGGCGCGTTCTTACTTCAAGCCGATCCCGCACGCTGTACCCAGTGTTAAAGACAACACGATTACCCGCGAAAAAATTGATCTTGGGCGACAGCTCTTCTTTGATCCGCGATTGTCGCTTTCGGGATTGCTGTCGTGCAACAGTTGCCACAATCTCGGCATGGGTGGGGATGATAATCTGGAAACATCCATCGGCCATGGATGGCAAAAGGGGCCTCGTAACGCACCCACCGTGTTGAATGCTGTGTTCAACCTTGCCCAGTTCTGGGATGGTCGTGCAGAGGATCTGAA
This sequence comes from Pseudovibrio sp. Ad5, assembly GCF_001623095.1. Lineage (NCBI taxonomy): Bacteria > Pseudomonadati > Pseudomonadota > Alphaproteobacteria > Hyphomicrobiales > Stappiaceae > Pseudovibrio > Pseudovibrio sp. Ad5. The sequence continues at coordinate 67,796 of NZ_LMCH01000006.1, forward strand.
AGAGCAAGCCAAAGGCCCGGTGCAAGCTGGTGTTGAAATGGCTAGCACGCCAGAGCGGGTTGAAGCTGTTCTGAACAGTATGCCGGGATACACTGAGCAGTTTTCAAGAGCATTCCCAGGTGAGGAGTTACCAGCGAACTTCGACAATATGGCGAAGGCAATTGAAGCGTATGAGGCAACTTTGATTACGCCTGCTTCCAAGTTTGATCTGTTCCTTGAGGGTAATGAAAATGCTCTCAATGCGCAGGAAAAGCAGGGACTGCAGGTGTTTATGGATACCGGGTGTGCCGCTTGTCATGGCGGTGTGAACATTGGTGGTGAGGGGTACTATCCATTCGGCGTGGTTGAAAAGCCGGGTGCAGATATTCTTCCAGTCAATGACAAAGGCCGGTTTGCTGTTACTCAAACTGCCGAGGAAGAATACGTTTTCCGTGCTTCACCGCTCCGCAATATTGATCTGACAGCTCCTTACTTCCATTCTGGCAAGGTTTGGGATTTGAAGCAGGCGGTTTCTATTATGGCCAGCTCTCAGCTTGGTGCTGAGCTGAGTGAAGAAGATATTGATGCAATTACTGTTTTCCTGAAGACCCTTACCGGAGAACAGCCAAGCGTTGAGTACCCAATTCTGCCAGTTCGGACCAACACCACACCACTCCCTGATCCGTCAGTCATGACGGCTCACTAAGCAAACTATTCGCCCTCGGTTTGCTAGAGGCAGGCGGTTCTTATGGACCGCTTGCCTTTTTCTATAGGTGGCTTAAAACGGTGCAGCATTTATGTGGCAAACACTTGGTTTGCCTCAGAGACTTGGGAGAGGTCGTTCTACATGCCAGCAAGCCGTTCACAACTGATATCTTTCTTGGAAGACTTGAACATTCCGGTTTCTACTATTGATCATGAACCGGTTTTTACGGTTGCTGAATCTGCTGATCTGCATGAGCGTATTCCAGGTGGGCACACCAAGAATCTCTTCCTTAAAGACAAAAAGGGTAATCTCTTTTTGGTCGTGGCCCTTCATGATGCTACGATAGATCTCAAGAAGATTTCGAGCATCATTGGTGCATCTGGTCGTGTTTCTTTCGGCAAAGCTGATCTTCTTGAAGAGGTGCTGGGTGTTACTCCAGGGTCCGTCACGCCGTTCTCTCTGATCAATGATCGGGAAGCACAACGCGTGTCCGTGGTGTTTGATGCAGATATGATGGAGCAGGAGGTTCTGAACTTCCATCCATTGCTAAATAACGCTTCAACGGCGATTTCAGCGGAAGGTCTGATGGTGTTTGCCAAGGCATGTGGGCATGATGCCAATGTGCTTGCGGTTTCTGCAGAGGCGCAGAAAGTCACTGAAGATCTATAAAAACTGGGTGATCGCCAATTGTAATTGGTCTCATCTAAGACCATTTTAGGCAGCAGTTAGAGATTTTGATATGAGGAGCGCTGGTATGAGCAGCTCCCGGTTCAGTAAAGGGTCAAAATAATGAGTGGATCCGGTTATTCCGTAGGTGGCAGCTTTGGTGGCTCCCTTGGCGGTGGATATGGCGGCGGTTATCAGACCAACACACAGGCTGGCGCGGCATCTCCATCTGCAGCTCCGGCAGCCAATGCTGCTGACTTGATTGTTGATACGACCACTCAAACCTTTGTGCAGGACGTAATTGAGGGCTCCCGTAATCAGGTGGTCCTCGTTGATTTCTGGGCGCCTTGGTGTGGTCCTTGTAAGCAGCTTACGCCGACGCTTGAGAAAGTCGTCAAGGAAGCGAATGGTGCTCTCAAGCTGGTGAAGATGAACATCGAAGATTATCCGGAAGTTGCCGGTCAGATGGGTGTTCAGTCGATCCCGGCAGTGTTTGCGTTTAAAGGTGGCCAGCCTGTTGACGGGTTTATGGGTGTGCAGACCGAAGGTGAAATCAAAAAGTTTCTCGATCGTATTGGCGTAAACATTGGTCCAAGTGATCTGGAAGTGATGCTTGAGAAGGCTGATGAGCTTCGTGATGCTGAAGGGTATCCAGAAGCTGCACAGCTTTACGGTAGCGCGCTTTCTATCGACGCTGGCAACGTGCAGGCGTTGTGTGGGCTTGCTATGTGCTATCTGGCGCTTGGTGAGAAAGACCATGCAAAACAGATGCTCGATATGATTCCGGAAGATGAGCAGAACTCCCAGCATTTTGCAGCAGCCAAGGCTGCGCTTGAACTCGCTGAGCAATCTGAAGGGCTTGATGACCTTGCAGAGTTGCGTGAGCGTGTAGAAGCCAATGCAGATGATCATCAGGCTCGTTTTGACCTTGCGCTCGCTTTGGGTGGCAAAGGGGATAAAACTGGTGCTGTTGATGAGCTGATTGAGATTATTCGCCGTGACCGTGAGTGGAATGAAGATGGCGCGCGCAAGCAGTTGCTGCAGTTTTTTGAAGCCTGGGGCTTCAAAGATGCAGGTTCTGCTTATGGTCGCCGTAAACTCTCCTCAATTTTATTCTCGTAATCTAGGCCTAATGATAAGAGCGGAGAGCACTTAAGTGGCCTCGATGACTGTTGGAAATGCGACCTACGCAGGTCTGGATGATCTGCCGCAGGTTGTGCCGTTGTTTGTTTTGCCGGGAGCTATCTTGCTCCCGCGCTCCCACATGCCTCTCAATGTTTTTGAGCCGCGCTATACGTCGATGATCGACAGTGCTTTGCGTACTGATCGCATGATTGGGGTAATTCAGCCGCAGTTTGAAACCAGTGATGATGAATTGGCCGGTAGGCCAAAACTTTGCACTGTTGGCTGTATGGGGCGCATTACAGGGTTTCAGGAAAGTGGCGATGGCCGCTATCTGATTACGTTGTCTGGCGTTTCTCGCTTTGTGCTTCGTGGTGAACTGGAAGAGCGTGCCCCGTTCCGTCGTGGTCACGTTGATGCGACCCGCTTTGCTGGTGATTTGACGACCGGTATCGGAGAAGATGATGTCGATCGAGATCTGCTGCTTTCAACGCTCAAAGAATATTTGAGTGTGAATGACCTTGAAGCGGACTGGGATAGCGTCAATTCTGCCTCGACCGAGGTATTGGTCAATGCGTTGTGCATGATGAGTCCTTATGGACCGAAAGAGAAGCAGGCTCTGTTGGAAACAGAGAATCTGAAAGTGCGCGCGGATACGCTCATTGCGCTGGCTGAAGTTGAGCTGGCACGTGGCAATGGTGGTACTGGCAGCACGCTTCAGTGATGCAGGTAACGACAAAAGATGAATGAGGGCTCTATGAGCGAATTTGAAGCGCCACAGCTGGACCGTCGGCTTTTGGAGCTGTTGGTTTGTCCTGTGACGAAGACAACGCTTGAGTACAATCCTGAGAATCAGGAGCTGGTCTCCCGCGCTGCAAAGCTGGCCTACCCAATTCGGAATGGAATTCCGATTATGTTGGAAGAAGAAGCGCGCAAGCTTGAAGACTAAAACGTATCCATGAGAACTGATGTGGGTTCTCTGATCGGGGTTACGTACAGAACTTATCTTTGAAGGCTAGGAGAGATGATCTTCTAGCCTTTTTTGCAGCTCTTGTGGTTCGCCGTGAACACGTAGTGTTTTTATGCGGGCGGTGGAACCTGCAATCACTTCTGCCGATGATTTGGGAACAGAGAGTGCTTTCGCAAAAAGGGTAGCAACGGCTTTGTTTGCAGCGCCTTTTTCTGGCACTGCGCGAACGCGCGCCATCACGAGTGGTCGGCCATCGGACTGCTCGCCTATCTTTTCAATTTGATCTTTGGAGGATCTGGGGGTGAGGCGGACGGTAATGAGAATTCCGTCAGCCTGCAGTTTCCAAGGGCGTTCTTGTTCAGCCACTACTTAAAATACGTAGGGATAAACGTAGAGGCCGATGATGCGCTCAATAAGGAAAATGCCGAGCAGCAGCACAATCGGAGAAAGATCCAATCCACCCATTGCTGGTAGGAACCGGCGGATAGGGCGCAGGAGCGGTTCGGTCAGATTGTAAAGTGTCTGACCGATCATCGCGATGAACTGATTGTTTGAGTTCACCACGTTGAACGCATAGAGCCAGGAGAAGATCACATTCGCAATAATGACCCACGTGTAAAGATTTAGGATGATGAAAACGACATCAAGAATAGCGCGCATGGACTGGTTAAACTCCAAGTTTGCGAAGATGAACTAGCTGAATTGCTTCCCTGAAGACAGAGCTTGGGAAACAGAGTTGTTCCTCATGTAACTTTGAACTGAGGCACCTGCAAGGTCCAGCATGCCTCATTTTTCTATATTTTGAGCTAATTTCACGAAGCGGTACCTGAAAAAGTACCAATTAGCAGGGGGCGTTTGCCCTGAAACTGATAGGGCAAACAATTTTTGTTCTTATCTCGCATGCTCTAGCCAAAATGGAAGGCTGGCTTAAAGCTCTCTGGCAAGTGGATTGTCTGGTCTTGTTCAGGGAACATTTCCTGCATGAGGCAGGCGGCTATGCGGTGAGAAATGGCATAGGAAATTTTGAAGCCACCAGTTGCCACCCATGTTTTGTCTTTGCCTGGAATGAGGCCGACCAAAGGGTCCCGTTTTTTACATTTTGGACGGATCCCTGCCCAACGGGTGAGGATTGGCGCGTCTTTCAATGAAGGGCAAAAGCCAACTGCCTTGGAGAGCATGGTTTGAATGTCTGCCTCTACTGGTTCTTTACTGGTCCACTCCTGCTCGGAGGTGGAGCCGATAGCAACAGTGCCATTGGCATGTGAGACAACATAAATTCCGTTGTCATAGATAACCGGGAGAGGTTTGTCGGCCTTATATTCGAGCAAAAGGGATTGACCTTTCACACCCATGCCGATGGGTTTACCTGCGATCTTACTGAGTGGTTCGAAACCTTCATAACCTGCTGACAAGACAACGCGATCAGCACTCAGGCTTTCACCATTGCCGAGTGAAACGGTGCCTGTAGTCTCATCAAAGCCGAGATACTCGGTGTGTTCCATGATGTCGATGCGTGTTTCCAGAAGGGTTTTGAGAGCTGCAGAGACAAGACGCGGATTGGCCCGTGCTGCCAAGGTGTCCCAGATGATGCCAAGTGGAGCGGCTTCTGGTGTGAGCCAGTCATTGAACGGTGTTTCTTTCACCACATTGAAGGTGAAGCCAGTTTCATCGCTTCTCCAGCGCTGCTTGCTTTCTTCAACGCGGGAGAGAGCATGTTCGAGCTTGGGTTCGGTGTAAAGCGGGATCAGGCGACCAGCACGGCTGTAGCCAACAGAAAGGCCCGTAGCCTCTTCCAGCTCTTCCACGATATCGGAGAGTTCGATCAGTGCATCCAGCTGGAACTGCTTCTTGTCATTCCATTTACTCGGTACATGGGGCATCAACGCACCAACAAGGCCAGCGCTGGCGCCCGATGCGATGGTGTTTTTTTCCAGAAGAGCGACTTTCAAGCCTTTTCCGAGTGCGGCTTTGGCGACGCTAAGTCCGAAAATTCCCCCTCCAACAACAACTATATCGTAGGTCATGTTTTTTTATTTCCCAGGTTGGGGTATAAGCCCAGACCGATTTTTACGTTAGAGATTTGGCTTAGACATATGACAGAGCGCCCAAAATTGGAATGGGATGATGCGAATGTGCCTTATGCGTCGCAGTTTGGAGATACTTATTACTCCAAAGCCGGTGGATTAGGCGAAACGCGCTACGTATTTCTGCAGGGTAATCAACTCCCTGAACGCTGGGTGGGTGCACAGTCTTTTACTATTGCTGAACTGGGATTTGGAACCGGGCTTAATTTTCTCGCCACGTTGGAATTACTTCTGAGTTTGCCGGAAGCAGAGCGGACCAAGCTGACTTACGTTTCGTTTGAGCTGTATCCGATGGAAGCTGCGGAGATTGAGAAAGCGCTGTCGCCATGGCCCGAGCTCAAAGGGCTTAAAGACAAGCTGTTGGCTGCATGGAAGCCTCAGCCGGGTTGGAATCCAATCACCATTGATGGTGTGCGACTGCTGCTGGGTGTTGGGGATGCTCGTGAGATGTTGCCAACCCTGTCTATACCCGTTGATGCCTGGTTCCTTGATGGCTTTAATCCGGCACGGAACCCAGAGCTTTGGGGGCGAGATCTTATGCTTGCTGTTGGAGAGAAAACCGCTATTGGCGGGACTTTCGGGACATACACCGCGGCAGGTTGGGTGCGCCGAAACCTGCAAACGGCAGGTTTTGAGGTTGAGCGTATCAAAGGCTATGGCACAAAACGCCAGATGATGGTGGGGCAGAAAACTGCCACCACCGCAACCTGAGTAATCAGCATTCTGGCAGGTTGACTGCCAGACCACCTTTGCTGGTTTCTTTGTATTTGTCGTTCATCTCCACGCCAGTCTGGCGCATGGCTTCAACGCAGTTGTCCAGCGGCATGTAGTGGGAGCCATCTCCACGCAGAGCGAGTGAAGCTGCTGAGACTGCCTTGATAGCGCCGAGGCCATTGCGCTCGATGCATGGCACCTGAACGAGGCCTCCGACCGGATCACAGGTCATGCCAAGGTGATGCTCCAGAGCGATTTCAGCGGCGTTTTCAATTTGCTCGTTGGTGCCGCCAAGAGCTGCGCAGAGACCTGCTGCTGCCATTGCTGCGGCGGAGCCAACTTCGCCCTGACAACCAACTTCAGCGCCGGAAATAGAAGCATTGTGCTTGATTATGCCACCAACAGCTGCTGACGTGAGCAGGAAGGTTTTGATGCCTTCATCGTTGCTGCCCGGACAATGCTCGCGGTAATACTTGACGGTTGCCGGGATAACACCTGCTGCACCGTTTGTTGGTGCAGTGACAACTTTGCCGCCCGCTGCGTTTTCTTCGTTTACGGCCATTGCATAGACTGAGAGCCAGTCGTTGGCGACGTGCGGCATGCTCATGTTATTGCCGCGTTCGTCTTCCAGCTGTTGTTTGATTGCAGCTGCGCGACGCTTGACTGTAAGGCCACCTGGTAGCTCGCCTTCAGTATTCAGGCCGCGCTCCATGCATGCGTTCATCACATCCCAGATCTGCCAGAGCTTGCTGTCCAGTTCTTGTGGATCCAGAGAGGTGATTTCGTTGGCGCGCTTCATCTCAGCAATGGTTTTGCCGGATTTTTGTCCCATCTCCAGCATTTCTTGCGCTGTAGCAAATGGATAAGGCATGCCTTTAATTTCGTCGGGAGCCTGATCACCTGACGCTTCTGCTGCTTTCAGGCGGTCCAGTTCTTCTTCGGTCAATACGAACCCGCCACCGATGGAATAGAATGTTTCCTGAAGGTGCAGGCGGTCTTGGGCATCGTAAGCTTCGATCACCATACCATTTGCGTGGCCTGGCAGGTTTTTCTCGAAATCGAAGATAACGTCTTTATCGGGATCGAAATCCAACTCTGGCAGGTCAGCAAGATGGAGCTTCTTTTCTGTTGCGATCTGTTTTTCGAGCGCCTCTGCTTCATCCGGGTCCAGAGTTTCAGGCGTGCAGCCTGCAAGTCCCAGAATAACAGCTCTGTCTGTGGCATGGCCTTTGCCTGTCCAGGCGAGTGAGCCATGAAGAGTGCAGCGCAATCTCTTAGGTGCACCTGCGCCGGGCCATATGCGCCGGCCGTCTCTCAATTCATCCAGGAAACGTGCGGCGGCGGTCATCGGTCCCATTGTGTGGGACGAAGACGGACCTATACCGATCTTGAAAATTTCAAAGACGCTGAGAAACATGTGTTTGGCACCTTTCAGATGGCTGGGGCGTTGTTTTTGTTTCATTAGGATAGAGAACAGCCACTATCACTGAATTTTCTAGGAATAATCGTCATAGCCTCTGAAACCAAGAGGATTATTTTTCCGGATATTTGAAATTGACGTTGCGTTTGTCCCGATACTGCAGAATTTATCTGTTCTGCTCGGAGGCTTATTGATTCAAAAAGATTTTTTTGGCACCGATTTACTGAAAGGATTGAAGAAAACGCTTTGGTTTCACGGGGAATTGATGGACTTGTTTTACTCAGTCAATGTGAATTGAGATGAAAAAACTACTAGTTGTTGAGTTTTATGATGCCAATGGGCAACAGTCTGTAGAAAACTCCTGAAACTGCAGGTCTCCAAAGTGACTTAAAACGTATATCATAGGTGGTAATTGCTTTTTCCCGATCAAGGCTGCACCTATGACCGCCTCTCTTCGTATTCTCGCAGGCTTAGCGCTTGCTTCCGTTTCCAGTCATGCGCTGGCAGAAGATAGTTTTACGCCTGGTGATTTGACTGAGGAGCAAGCCAGCAAGAGATATGTCGTTGATATTGGCGTGGCTGGTTTTGTGAATCCCAAGTATGACGGTGCGGATGAATACATAATCTATCCGCTGCCACTGATTGCGTTTTCGCGGTTTTACCTGCCGGGCTTCGGTCAGGTGAAAGAGGGCGAAACACAGGGCCTCTTCATCTATCCGTCTTTTGGTTTTGTGGGTGAGCGTAATCCTTCAGATTCTTCCTCTTTGACAGGGACAACTCGTGTGCCTTGGGCTGGTGAGGTTGGTCTTGGTGGTGGCTTCCGTCATGATTGGTTCCGTGCATTCATCGAAGTGCGCCACGGTTTTAACGGTCACCGCGGCTTTGTTGGGCGCGCTGGAATTGACGTGATCACCGAAGTTACAGATCGCTTGACGTTTGTATTCGGTCCGCGCGTTGATGCTGCTGATGGTTCATACATGAACACCTATTTCAGCGTTGCAGCAGGCACTCCATTCGGTCCATACACCGCAGAAGGTGGTTTCAAGAGCGTTGGTGGTGTTGCGCGTGCGAGTTATGCGCTGACTGACAGCATTGGGCTGCACCTACAAGGTGGCTATGACCGTCTGATTGGTGAAGCTGCAGATAGCCCGATTACGCAGAACGACAATATGTGGTCTGTTGGATTTGGTGCGACCTATCGGTTTGCTTGGGATATGTTCTAGGTAACCAGAGCATCGAATAGACTTGATGAATGAAGCCCGGAAGGATCTCCGGGCTTTTTTATTTGCTGCATGCACTGTGAGTTCTCATTGACTGTGCCGTGAATAAAGCAATGTTTGAAGTGAAGCTTTGTGTATATTCATGAATAACAAAGTATGCATGATGTATTGGTATTGAGAGTTATATTACCTCAGTATTGAAGTATCCCTTCTGTGAGATCGTTAATAATACCCTTAGAATAAGTCGATGACAGACTCCTGCGGGTGCGCATGCTAATTCACCTAAAGTATTGCGTTGAGTGAGGGGGCTTCAGTATGCGTACAATAATTACTATATCAGGACTTCTGTTTATCTGTTTATTGCTTATGGTTCCGGCCAAGGCATCCTCCACTAAAGTGTTGGCTAAGATTGATATTTCCGAGCAAAGGATGCGGATCTTCGTGGATGGGAAGGTTCAGCATTCGTGGCCTGTTTCGACGGCCCGGCGGGGATACAGAACGCCAGTGGGCACCTTTAAGCCAACGCGAATGCACAAACGGTATTTCTCCCGTAAGTATAACGGGGCACCGATGCCTTACTCTGTGTTTTTCTATAAGGGGTATGCCATTCATGGAACGGATGTGGTTAAGCGCTTGGGTGCGCCTGCCTCACACGGTTGCGTGCGGTTACATCCGAAAAACGCCAAGAGATTGTTCAGTTTGATTCAGGCAAATGGCCGATCAAACGCAAGGATTGTAATTGTGAATTAGTGAACACGCTTTACGTGCAGCGCTGAACATGATGTGATATCGGTCAAATAAGGCCCTTTACCCTTGCGAGCGCGTGGGTTCCTTACTAAATCAAGGGCTAAGAGATGTGCTTGAAGGCTTGTGAGCGGAAGAAGCAAGTCGGGTCGCAAACGCCTGCTCCTTCCGCTGTAGCGCTGAATACGCATAACTCAACAATCAGCGTGTCTTTCCTAACGCTAAAATCTTGCCAAAAGGTTGGCACGCTGATTTTTTTGAAAGACTTTTTTAGGGATAAAACGATTTTTTCTGAGAGTTGTGTGTCGGGAGGATGCATTGCCCAAAGAAAAAGAGGGCTTTGAATACACGCTCAAAAACCCTCTTTATATTCTCTAAAGCTGATTACGCAGTACCTTGATATCAGCTGCTTATTTAAAAGCAAAAGCTGTGCCAGTTTTGCGATAAATTTTTGGCACAATATCTGGGGTGGCTGCGCTTCGTCTCTCCAACATGCGGGTTAATTTAACAGGTTGCTTACCTATGCTGCGTCGCAATTTGCAATGCGGTTTGGGAGTGTTAACCTTTGCGTTCAGGTCTAGTTAAACTCGTGGTCCAGGTTCAGCGTGCTTCGTTTGCCAATGCTGTCGTAATTGTCGTGCGCCCACTTCTTTGCAGCCTGGCGCCCAATGTCGTGCAAAAGTTCTACAAATTCCCACTGGGCGTTTACCTTGGATGAAGCTCCGAAAGGGGCGAGATCTTTTGTTGCTTCTATTCTGTGCATGTAAACGCGGGTGTATTCGTTCGAATCAAGACGACCTTCATCAATGAGCCGTGTCACAAACTCAATTGCGCGAAGCTCGCGCAGCAGAGTTGAGTTGAAGGTGATCTCATTCATGCGCTCTGAGATTTCCTGAGCGGTGTGCGGAAGTTCAACTCTCTCAACCGGATTGACCTGAATAAGAAGTACGTCGGTAGAGCCACCGTGTTGGAATAGTGGAAACAAAGGCGGGTTGCCCATAAAGCCGCCGTCCCAATAGGCCTCGTCGCCAATTTCTACCGCTTGATACATATGCGGCAAGCAGCCTGACGCCATGAGTGAATCAAGGGTGAGTTCTTCCTTTGCAAAAACTTTGATTTTTCCGGTTCGAACATTGGTCGCGGCGACATAGACCTGCATCTGGTCGCAACTTCGCACACGTTCGAAGTTGATTTGCTCAGCAACGAGGTCGCGGAGTGGATTATAGTTGATTGGGTTTAGTTGGTAGGGAGACATGACGCGAGAAAGCAGGTCCCATGCCAGATATGTCGGAGAATTGTCCATGCTCCAATTGCCACAATAAACATCCATTGGGCTGCGTTGGAACGGACTGGTCTCTGCAGCTGTGCTGACGGATTTCCAAAAGCGGGCGAGGGCATCTCTTGCGCCTTGCTGCCCGCCTTCAACGAGGCCATCGGCCATGACGGCTGCATTCATGGCACCTGCGCTTGTGCCTGAGATGCCAGTGATCTCCCAATCTTCGTTTTCAAGGAGCCAATCCAGAACGCCCCAGGTAAAGGCGCCGTGTGCGCCTCCACCTTGTAAGGCCAGATTGATTTTCTTTCGTTCTTTTTTCGCTGTCTTCCGAGTAGTCGCCATATGGACCTCCATGGGCCGCTTGGAAAAGAAAACTCCGGGAAATCATCTGAGCGTTATTGTGCTGTCCAGCCGCCGTCCATTGGCAAGAGAGTGCCGGTGATTGAAGCGGCTGTATCAGAGCACAAGAACACGGCTAGGCCGGCAACCTGATCGACTGTCACGAACTCTTTGGTTGGCTGAGCAGCGAGCAGGACTTCTTTTTTCACCTGCTCCTCAGTCATATTACGAGCTTTCATGGTGTCAGGGATTTGCTTTTCGACGAGCGGTGTCCAGACATAGCCGGGGCAAATGGCGTTCACTGTGATGTTGTTTTCTGCAACTTCCAGTGCAACGGTTTTGGTTAAGCCAGCGATGCCGTGCTTTGCAGAAACGTATGCCGACTTGAATGGAGATGCTACCAATGCGTGAGCGGACGCGGTGTTGATGATGCGACCCCAGCCTGCTTTGCGCATGTAAGGCACGGCGGTGCGGATTGTGTGGAATGCGGAGGACAGGTTGATCGCGATGATGGCATCCCATTTGTCGACCGGGAAATGCTCAATGGCTTCAACATGCTGAATGCCTGCATTGTTGACGAGGACATCGACTGAACCGAGGGATTTAACCGCATCGTGGATCATTGCGTGAATTTCATCAGGCTTGGTCATGTCGGCTGATGAGTACACGCATTTTACACCGAAGTCGGATTCGATTGCAGCGCGCTCTTTCTCAATGGCATCGGCATCGCCAAACCCATTGATCATGATGTTGGCACCTTGCTCTGCCATTGCGCGAGCGTAAGCAAGGCCGATGCCTGATGTGGACCCAGTGATTACAGCGGTTTTTCCTGAGAGCATTTCGAGTCTCCTGCCCAAATGTATTGAAAAAAGAGTTGGTGTGAGCTTGCGCCACTTTTTAGTCTGGTTGCATTAGCAAAAAGCATAGTTGTTTAGCGTGCAGTGCAAAAAGGTCAAAACTGACCGCCGATCTGTCTTTTGTCCTTAATGGAAGGTTAGAGATGAATGCATTGCGTCAAAAGTCGCTGGCTATTTTCAGTAGGCTGATGATGGAGTGGACCTAGCATCATTCTGAGGAGAGGTTTATTGTGAAATCTTGGGGTGCATGATGGCATCTTGAGATGACATCAAACTGAATTGAGCGTGCGCTAAAAAGTTGACAGCGCGGGCTGCATGCTGCACTTGCTTGCCTAAAGATTTATCCCAGTGGAATGATCATGACTGACAAGAGCCAAACCTATATTTCTTCCCCGTTTCCGCGCCGTCGTTCTGTGGCTGTAGACGTTGGTGGGGTTATTGTTGGCGGCGAAGCGCCTGTTGTTGTGCAGTCCATGACGAACACCGACACCGCTGACATAGATTCAACGGTTGCGCAGGTTTCTGCTCTGGCGCGTGCCGGGTCCGAGCTGGTTCGTATTACGGTTGATCGTGATGAAGCTGCTGCAGCTGTTCCACGTATCAAAGAGCGTCTGGACCGGATTGGGGTCAATGTTCCGCTCGTCGGAGATTTTCACTACATCGGACACAAGCTGCTGGCAGATCATCCTGATTGTGCTGAAGCGCTTGATAAGTACCGGATTAATCCGGGAAATGTTGGCTTTAAAACTAAAAAAGACAAGCAGTTTGGCCAGATCATCGAAATGGCGATGAAGCACAATAAGCCTGTGCGTATTGGTGTAAACTGGGGCTCTCTGGATCAGGAACTGCTGACACACCTGATGGATAAAAACCAGGAGGAAGGCTCTCCGCTGACCGCGCAACAAGTGATGCGCGAAGCGATTTGCCAATCTGGTTTGTTGTCTGCTCAGCGTGCTGAGGAATTGGGGCTTGGTCGCGACAAAATCATTTTGTCTGCGAAAGTCTCACAGGTTCAGGATTTGATTGCCGTTTATACGGATCTGGCACAGCGTTGCGATTATGCCCTTCACCTTGGTTTGACTGAAGCTGGTATGGGCACAAAGGGCATCGTGGCGTCCTCTGCTTCCATGGGTATTCTGCTTCAGCAGGGCATCGGCGACACCATTCGTATTTCGCTGACACCTGAGCCGGGTGGGGACCGCACGCGTGAAGTGCAGGTTTCTCAGGAACTGCTGCAGACAATGGGTTTCCGCAGTTTTGTGCCTATTGTTGCTGCGTGTCCGGGGTGTGGACGTACGACCTCCACAGTCTTTCAGGAACTGGCTCAGGACATTCAGGCGCATATCCGCGAGAGTATGCCGAAGTGGCGTGAGCAATATCCGGGTGTTGAAGAACTCAACGTTGCTGTCATGGGCTGCATCGTGAACGGTCCTGGTGAGTCCAAGCATGCTGACATCGGTATATCTTTGCCCGGTACTGGTGAAACACCTGCTGCACCTGTGTTTGTTGATGGTGCTAAAACTGTTACTCTGCGTGGGCCGAACATTGCTGATGAGTTTAAGGCGATGGTTCTGGATTATATCGAGAAACGTTTTGGTACTGGCGTTTCATCTGAACACGAGATTTCCTAGATGTCGCTTGAGCGGTTTGTCAAAAAAGTAGAACACAAAATCAGAGAAAGCGCTCCGAAGGAAAAGCCTTCGGTTCTGGTGATCTCTTCACAGGTTGTCAGCGGATGTGTTGGCATGCGCAGTGCTGTTTTTGCACTGGAGCGCATGGGCTTTAATGTCTGGATGCTGCCTACGATTGTTCTGCCATGGCATCCGGGACAAGGTGCTGGTGAACGTATTTCGGCCAGTGAGGAAGCTTTCGAGCATATCGTTGAACAGATTTGCGCTAGTGATCGTTTGAGCACTGTGAAGGGTGTTATTTCTGGCTACATGGCAAATGCGGCTCAGGTTTCTGATGTTGCGAAGATTGTGCAGGAAGTGAAGGCTCGTAATGATGATGCGGTCTATCTGTGCGACCCGGTCATTGGTGACAAAGGTGGTCTTTATGTTGCCGAGCCGATTGCTGAAGCTATTCGTGACCAACTGTTACCGCTTGCTGACGTGATTACGCCAAACCGTTTTGAGCTCGCTTGGCTCAGCGGGTTTGGTACTGAAATGGAAAATGAAGCTGTTGCGGCAGCGCGGACGCTGCAAGTGGAGCGGACGATCATTACATCGTCGCCAGCAATCCGGCGTAATTCCATTTCCAATTTGCTGGTTGGGCCGCGTGGTAGCCTTGCGATTGAACATGCGGAAGTGCAGGGCGCACCGCATGGCACTGGTGACTTGTTGGCAGCGCTTTATCTGGCTCGCAGCCTGAGTGGGCAGAGTGATGAAGAGGCATTGAAGAAAGCGACAGCTTCAACGTTTGAGTTGGTCGCGCGCTCTGTCAAAGTTGGTTCTGATGATTTGCTTTATGCTGAGCACCAAGATCCGCTTATCCAACCTATGGCGCTTGTGAACACTCGCCGCGTGGTAGAGGCGCCTGAACGTGCCTGAAGCAGTGGCAGTTGATCCCGTCTGTGTGGCTGGGGTTGACGGTTGCAAAGCAGGTTGGATTGCCGTTTTCCGCTGGGTTGCCTCAAACCGTGCAGCTGAAGTGCAGATCTTTCCTCATTTTGCAGATTTGCTGGCCTCTGAGCATGAGCCGCATAAAATTGCGGTCGATATGCCGATCGGGCTGCCGGAGAAGATTGGCAGCAATGGTCGTGGGCCTGAGAAAGCAGTTCGTCCTCTTTTGGGTATGAGGCAATCAACGGTGTTTTCCATTCCCGCCCGGGCTGCGATCTATTGTGAGGATTATCGCGAGGCTTGCTCTGCTGCACTGGCGCATTCAACACCACCCAAAAAAGTATCCAAGCAAGCGTTCCATATCTTCCCAAAAATTCGGGAGATTGATCAGCTCATGACGCCTGAGTTGGAAGCGCGGGTGTATGAAGTTCATCCTGAGGTGGCATTCTGGCGCTTAAACGGGCAGGAGCCCATTGCTATTCCTAAGAAGGTCAAGGGAAGCAGCTATCCTGCGGGCTTAGATGCGCGGAGAGATTTGCTTGTGCAGTTTGGCTATGTAGCGAGCTTTTTGGACCAAAAACCGCCCAAAGGTGCCGCTCGGGATGATTTGATGGATGCTTCTGTGAATGCAGTTATTGCTGAGCGGTTGCTGTATGGCCATGCAGAGCCATTTCCGGCTGACTTCGGGCGAGATGAACGCGGTCTGCGCATGGCAATCTGGGCTTAGGTGTCGTCAGGTTCACGGCTTGCCAGTACGTCCAAACGTGGTTCATGGCCAACTCTCTTAAAGCTTTTGAACCCTTGCTCCTCCAGAAGGTTTTTGAGCATGTTTGGATCAGACCATCTGACATCTCTCTCATAGAAAATTGATTGAACTCGAGGAAAGAAGCTTGTCTTGATGAGCTCTTTAATCACGGTTTCTTCATGCCCTTCAGCATTGAGTTTGACCACGATGTCGATTTCATCGGTGATCATCTCATCTAACTGCTGGGCAGAGATGGTTTGAATTTCTTCGGTTTTTTCGTCTGAATGCACGGTGTTCTGGCTGAGGGATGCGCCGCCGCTATGGGTTTTGCTGAGGAATATCTTAGCTTGGCCAGTGTGGTCGGAGACTGCTGCCTGCACTGCCTTTATGCGAGATGTAGCAAGGTTTAGCTCAATGTTTTGTTCCAGTAATTGGAATGTGCTGGCAACAGGCTCGAAAGCTATGACTTGCTTGCAGTTCGTATTTTGAGCTGCAAGCAGGCTGAAGAGGCCTTGATTTGCGCCGATATCCAGCATGATGAAAGGTTTTTCATAGTCGACAAGATAGCTGGTGAGGAATGTGCCGTAACCACCTTCGCAGCACATGCGGAATGTGGCGTCGAAGACATTGGGTGTGAGTTCAACACCATACCTTGTCAGAATGCCAGAGGAGAGGCCTAGTCGCACACCCCAGGACATTGGAATGTACTTTATGTAATAGCCAAGGAGCCCACGTAAGTGGCGGCGTTCGTTGATGTACTCTTTGCTGTGGTACTTTCCAAAGAAGGTTTTTGAGCCTGGCATTTGCCTAACCTGACTTGTTGATCTTCATTGAGACCAGCGTACATAAGTCAGGCTAGGTTTCGATTAACACAACGTCACAATTGCGGTTTGATGCGTGGTGCAGGGGCGGCTGGGTATGGATTTACGACCTCTGCAACGATCTTCTTCTCTTCACCAACACGACTGTTAGAGAACAGGGATGTGAAGTAGCTGAAAGCACGTTCTGATTCAGAAGCTTTTTGCGGTGCTGGGGATGGTTCCTCAGATGCCAGCGCTAAAACTTTTGCAGCTTCTACATTCACAGGCGTTGCGTTTGGTGCTTCTGCTTTTGCGACGTCAGTTGTTGAGGTGCCACCAAAGAACGCTGCAATCTTTTCTTTGCGGCGTTTACTGCTTTCCATAGCGATCTGGATCTCAGCGGTTTCGCGTGCATCCCGGGTTTGCTTTTCTGCTACTGCCACCGCGATGTGCTCAGGCACTGTGTAGGCAGGGCAAGCGCCGCGTGCATTGAATTTGGTTCCGCGTGTGTCTGCCTTCGCGTTGAAGACATATTCTTTTTCACATACTTCAATGGATGGTGGGCGTTTGGTGACTTCAAAGTGATCATAGCCACGCTTCAGCATACGCCAGAATTCATAATGCTTGGAACTTGCGTTCTTGGCCATGTTGTCCGGTGTCATGCGGAATGGGAAGGCCTGAACCTGAAACTTTCTCTGACCGCCAAGGAAGCTATCGCGACCAAGAGAGTAGATATCTGCAATCTGCTCGTCCGTCATGGCGTAACACCCGCGAGAAGAGCAGGCACCATGGACCATCAAGTTTGAGCCTGTGCGGTCATGCGCGCGGTCAAACTTGTTTGGAAAGCCAAGATTGAATGCGAGATAGTAAGAGGAAAACGGGTTCATCAGGCCCGGAGTGACTTCGTAGAAGCCTTCTGGTGCCTGCCGGTCGCCTTCCTTAATCTTCGGGCCGAGTTTGCCAGACCATTTGCAGATCTCATAGGTTTCCAGCAAAGCATACTGGCCTGATTTGGTCTGTTTCCAGATCTCCAATTCAGACTCTTGCTTGAACAGACGAACCATGATTGGAGACTTGAGCTCCATATCCTTGGATTTCATTCTGTTGGAAAGGCTTTTGCTCACAGGTTGCTGATGCTTCTCAGCGCCAAACTCTGTTCCCTGACAAGCGGCTAGCGTTAAAGCCAGCGCAAGCGCAGCAGCACGCTTTACGTTCTTGCCAGTCTCTCCCTGAAACACTCTAATCATGTGCTTGACCCACCATGCTGGGGCTAGTTTGCCCGAACCCCAATCTCGACTCGATACTAAGACTATCTGGGTTAAGGTTGATCGAATCTTACCACAGATCATTCTCTCTGAGATTGTGGGGTATTCCCCAAGATGCACTTTCCCCCGAGTTTGATTGGATCAAACAAAAAAGGCATCAGATATACTTCTGATGCCTTTTATAAAAAATTTAGTGGATACCCACAATAAATCCTAGGTTCGAATCAACCGAGTTCACGACCTATGCGTAAGAACTTCTCGCGACGCTGCTTCTTGAGCTCGTCTGCAGAGAGACCAGCCATCTTACTCAAAGCGGTTTCAATCGAGTTGCCTGCGCGATCAATTACGATCTCTTTTGCGCGGTGAGCACCACCGATTGGCTCTTTGATGATCTCATCAATGACGCGGAAGCTGGAGAGGTCTTCTGCAGTGATCTTCATGTTGGTTGCCGCGTCTTGTGCACGGGTGCTGTCGCGCCAAAGAATGGATGCGCCTGCTTCCGGTGAGATCACGGAATAGATGGAGTGCTCCATCATTGCTACATGGTTGGTGGTTGCAATTGCAATCGCACCACCAGAGCCACCTTCACCAATAACGATGGAGATGTTTGGAACGCCAAGACCGAGGCACATGTCAGTTGAGCGTGCGATCGCTTCTGCCTGACCGCGCTCTTCAGCGCCAATTCCTGGGTATGCACCTGCAGTGTCCACAAAAGAGACAACAGGGATGTTGAAACGGTTTGCCAGTTCCATAATGCGGACGGCTTTACGGTAACCTTCCGGACGTGCCATGCCGAAGTTATGCTTCAGGCGGGTCTCGGTGTTGTTACCTTTTTCCTGACCAAGAATAGCGACTGACTGTCCGCGAAAACGGCCGAAACCTGCAATAATTGCGCAATCCTCGGAGAACTTCCGGTCACCGGCAAGAGGTGTGAAATCTGAGATCAAGGTGTCGATGTAGTCCAGCGCATGCGGACGGTCTGGATGGCGAGCCACCAGAGTTTTTTGCCAAGGCGTCAAGCGGGAATAGATGTCGCTGAGTGCCTGATCTGCTTTTTCCTGAAGACGGGCAATCTCGTCTTCCACATCAACCGCTTCCCCACCTTCAGCCAGGATTTTCAATTCCTGTACTTTACCTTCAAGGTCAGCAACTGGTTTTTCGAATTCGAGGTAACTGCGCATATTGGATATTCACTCGTAACAATCAGCGGGCTTGACCCGCCGACTAAAAGGCGTTGGAGCGCGCTATAATTTTGGCGCGACACTGGCGACAGCTGGGTCATCTGTCAAGGCTTTGCATCACAAATGTGGGTGTTTGAACCCCTTCAGACAAGAAGGTTTGGGATTAAAGTGCAAATCCTATCTGGAAGCTGTTTTTTTGCGAAGTCCTGACGTTTGCGGCATATTGAGTTCTGCTGCTTCCAGGACAAGTGTACCTGTCGATGTCGGAATGGAGACCTTGTAAGGAATAAGAATACGGGTGTTTCCGATCGGTGCGAGCCATGTCTCAATGTTTGCGTTTTTGGCCAGATACTGAACAGCCTTTTTCTCTGGACGATGTCCAGCAACAGGCTCCCAGCGTGCGGAACAGACGACAACCGGACCGTTGTAGCCTTTGCCTGAGACTTCACGCACTTCTTTGAACTTCATATTGATATTGAAGCGCGCCCAGCCATCATAAATTGGCAGTTTGCGATTACATACTGATGGATCAAGCACTTTTGAACGGGACGGTGCGCGTACAATCGCTGCACTTAACGGGTCCATCGCATTGAGCTTGTGCTTGCCAGTGACCTTAACGCGGGTCTTGGACGGTTTGTATTTTGGAGTGACCTGGGTTGTGCGGACATGGCCAGACCCCTGACCGAGATTGACATAAAAATCTCGGTTGGATGCACGAGAGGCCATGGTGTAGGTGCTTGGAAGGACTTTTGCGCCTTTCATCCACCCGGTCGCGTGTGCGCCGCCTTTGCCTGTGGAGAAGAGGGTTCCAATGCCAGCTGGCTCCATACCCACTTTTGCGGAATAGGCGTTCTCTCTGAGGATAAGCGATAAGGAGCCTTTTGCCACAGTGAAGCCTGCATAAGAAATATTGTAGACACCGCCGAGGCGCTCTGTTTTCCCCAGAGCAGCTGTGGATAGTGTGCCAAATGAAAGTGCTGCGACGGCTATTACGCTCGATTTGCCAAGAAAATTGCAAACCTTAGAAACTGTTACTCGCACGATACTGTACCTCCGCAGCCGCAGACATTCGCGCCTGACAGCCTGAGAACTCAGGAAACTGAACAAAAAATTCAAACTCATTGAAATATGAAACTACCTAAACATGGTAACACGGTGGTTAAGAGATGTGAGTTTGTTCGAGTTTTGATTGAAAAATGGGCTTCGAACAGGCAAATAGGCAGCAAAGCCTTGACGAATTCTGCTGTACTAATTATAGCAAGCCAACTTTTCCGTACAGGGCCGGAGGTGGTTCCGCGTGACCGTGGTGTCCGCGACCTGCCGGTTTTAACAGAATGCGCCCAAAAATGAGGGCGCCTACAAATTAAAAGGGTGACCCTCATGGCACGCCGCTGCGAACTTACCGGTAAAGACGTGATGACCGGCAACAACGTGTCTCACGCAAAAAACAGGAGCCGTCGTCGGTTCTTGCCAAACCTTTGTAATGTTTCCCTGATGAGTGAAACTCTCGGCGAAACTTACAAACTGCGTATCTCTGCACACGCTCTGCGTTCTGTTGAGCACCGCGGTGGTTTGGACGCATTCTTGGCGAAAGCAGTTGAAGCTGAGCTTTCTCCTAAAGCGCGTTTGCTGAAGACCGAAATCAAGCGTCGTCAGGCAGCTGCTTAATCACATCATTCTTGAAAGGGATTGAACGTGACTAAGTCGAATACTGCTCGACCACTGGCTCTTGCCATTATGGCAATGACCACAGTGGTCGTTGCTTCGAATTACCTTGTTCAATTCCCTGTTCAGGGAATGTTCGGGGCTGTTAATCTAGCAGACCTGCTTACTTGGGGTGCATTCACTTATCCAGTGGCATTCCTTGTAACTGATTTGATTAACCGACAGTTTGGTCCTGCTGCTGCACGCAAAGTCGTGTACGCTGGCTTTGCTGTTGCAGTTGCTCTTTCTATCGTTTTGGCAACACCACGCATCGCAATTGCGTCAGGAAGTGCATTCCTGATTGCTCAGTTGCTGGACGTGACTGTGTTCCATCGTCTTCGTGATGGTCGTTGGTGGAAGGCGCCTGTCGTCTCTTCTACACTCGGCACCATGCTCGATACCGCGCTGTTCTTTAGCCTTGCTTTTGCTACACAGTTTGCGTTCTTGGGTTATCACGATGCGTTTGCGGTAGAAGTTGCACCATTGTTTGGTGTGTTTGCTCTGGAAGTTCCTCGTTGGGTTTCCTGGGCGATTGGTGACTTCAGCGTAAAGATCATAGTTGCGATGAGCATGCTTGTTCCATACCGCATCGCATTGGGAGTAATCGGCGCGGTACCTGCTTCGCAGCGCGGATAAGCTGTTCGTTTGAAAAGAATTTTAAAAGGCATCGGATTTGGTTCCGGTGCCTTTTTTTTGTTTTTGGGATTGAATGTCGGTGCAGCTTACAAAGACAGTAGTCGTTTACCGAGGCTTCGGTTTTGGCGCTGGGACGATCTTTGCCTCTTTGGGCGCACGAACGAATGGCTCTCTGAAAGGTTCGTTGTCCGTCAGGATGAAGCGCAGCAGCAAGGTGCGCTGCAAGAATGAGCGGTTATCATCTGACATGAGGGACAGGACTGTCTCTCCAAAAGCGTTCATGTGAACGCTCAGAGCTTCCATATTATCAATCTGATAACTGAAATCAGCGGTCAGGAGCGTTTTGCCAGTATGGAGATGGTCTGGTCGCAGGTTGGCGCCATCCAGCTGCCTGATGCGCATCCCAAGGCCTTCTGAGAGGTTGAACAAACGCTCCAGGATCAAGAGATCGCCATTGGGAAGAAAGGCAGCATCTGTAACATCGTAGTTGCCTTGTTTTCCTATCCAGAATTTCCCCGGTCGCGGGCCACCGATGATCCACGCTGGTCTGTTGTGCTTCAGAGACTTCCCGCGTTCGGCAATAGTTATGATAGCGCCGGAGAGTGGAGAGTTGGGAGGGGCGACGGCCACAGATTCAAGGCTCTTGTTCTTTGCCAAACCTCGGATCTCTTTGGGAATCAACAGGTGCTTAGCGCGTTCTTCGCCTGTTTTCAGGTTAAGCGGGTATGACATGATCCCGCCTTTTCCTTCATGGCTGACGAAAATGCGAGGTGTGTTGGCTGAGCCGCCAATGCTCAGACCTTCTGTGTCGGCTCTGTAGGTGCGTTTGAGCTTTCTGCCCTTGCTATCCAGCAGGGTTGCTGTTTCCGCGCCCAGCAGCTTGAGAGGCTTTCCTCGGCTGGTCTGGGATAGTTCGCCGCGCAGCCAGTGGCCGCGATCTGAGATAGCAATGATGTCTGAGCCACTGTTGAGCGTCAGCAAGCCGGAATAGCCGCCGAAGCGACCGTTTGAGCTGCTGAGTTCAAGGCCACCAAGAAACATGAGGGGGCCGTATTGCTCTGCTCGGGTACCAGAGAACTTGAAGCGGTTGATTTCCTTGGAGCGGACTTTCATTGGCTGAAAGCCGCTCTGCTGTGCGGTGCTCTCGCTGAAAGGCAAAGAAGCAGCGACTGCGGTTGTTACCGCTGCCGCTGCTCCTGTTAGCAAAATGCGTCGTGTTAATTTCATCGGCGTCCGTGACGTCTACCGCGATCCTGACCGCTGTTTTCATCAAACAAATCAGCAAGCTGATCAGTCATCGCGCCAGCCAGTTCTTCGGCATCTACAATTGTTACCGCACGTTTATAGTAGCGGGTCACATCGTGGCCGATACCGATTGCGATCAACTCGACCGGAGATCTGTTTTCAATCTCAGCAATCACGCTGCGCAGGTGTTTCTCCAGATAGTTGCCTGGGTTCACTGAAAGCGTGCAGTCATCTACTGGTGCGCCATCGGAGATCATCATCAGGATGCGACGACGTTCCGGACGTGCAAGCAAACGCTTGTGTGCCCAGTCTAAAGCCTCTCCGTCGATGTTTTCCTTTAGCAGGCCTTCGCGCATCATCAGGCCGAGATTGCGTTTGGCGCGGCGCCAAGGGGCATCTGCGGATTTGTAGATGATGTGGCGCAGATCGTTCAGGCGTCCCGGATTAGACGGTTTGCCATCCTTGAGCCAAGCTTCACGAGATTGGCCGCCTTTCCACGCTTTGGTGGTAAATCCGAGGATCTCCACCTTCACGCCGCAACGCTCAAGTGTACGTGCCAGAATGTCGGCACATGTGGCTGCCACGGTGATCGGACGACCGCGCATAGAGCCGGAATTGTCGATCACCAGAGTGACTACGGTATCGCGGAACTCGGTGTCGTTTTCCCATTTGAACGCAAGCGGCTGTAGTGGATCTATGACTACGCGATGGAGGCGGGCACTGTCGATAATGCCTTCTTCCAAATCAAAATCCCATGACCGGCTCTGCTGCGCCATCAGTTTACGCTGCAGGCGGTTGGCTAGTCGGGACACCGCACCAGACAGAGAGGCCAGCTGCTTATCGAGGAAGCCGCGGAGACGATCCAGCTCTTCCTGATCGCAGAGGTCTTCTGCTGCAATGATCTCGTCGAAAGCTTGTGTGAAGATGTGATAGGCATCAGCAGACGGCTGATTGCTGAAGGGATGGTCCCGGCGTTCCTGTTCGCCCGGCTCTTCAGCCTGATCGGACATATCCTCTTCGGACATATCCTGCATCTCGCTGTCGACGCCTTCGGTTTCGCCGCTTTCCTGCTCTTCGCCGGAAAGTTCCATCTCTTCAGGAGCGCCTTCTTGCTCACCCTGATCTTCCTGCATGTCACCAGAGTTATCAGAGCGATCATCCTGGTCCTGCTGGCTTTCGTCGTTGTTCTCGTCGTCGTCCTCTGGTTCTTCTCCCAGCTCATCAGCCATATCGAGAGAGGTGAGAAGATCACGCATCTGCTTGGCGAACGCGATCTGGTCATCCATGCGGGTGACGAGTTTGTTCAGATCATGATCAGCTTTTTCTTCAACGAAAGGTCTCCAGAGGTCCACCATGCGCTGTGCGCTTTTGGGGATCTCGCGGCCCGTCAGACGTTCGCGTACCAACAAAGCGATGGCATCCTGCATCGGAGCTTCGTCTTTGGTGGTGACTTCTGCGAAGTTAGCTTTGAAGTAACGATCCTCAAGCATGGCGTCGATGTTGTCGCCAGCGCCCGGCATACGGACAGCACCAAGGGCTTCAACGCGGGCTTGTTCGACCGAGTTGAAGATAGCGCGTGCGTTTTCGCCTTGAGGAATGTGCTTGGTGTGAACAGCTGGATCATGACAAGCAAGGCGCAGAGCCATGGAGTCACCCAAACCGCGGGTAACGGCGACTTCTTCCTTTGTCATCGTGCGGGAAGGTTCCGGCAGACGGATGCGTCCGCTGGTCATTCCCGGTTTATCCGGTGAAAAAACAACCTCCAGCTCAGGCTCGCCTGCGATGGCTCTGACTGTAGAGCCCATCGCTTGCTTGAATGGCTGGCTGGCAGGTTTGTTCTTGGCTGAGGAGTTGCTGGTACCTGCCATGTAACTCCCCTTAACTCATGACGATGTTTGCCGCTGATTCAGGAAGATCTTCCCCGAAACAACGCTGGTAGAACTCAGAAACCAGCGCTTGCTCGGTATCGTCACACTTGTTCAGGAAGGTCAGGCGGAATGAGAAACCGATATCGCCAAAGATTTCAGCGTTTTCTGACCATGTGATCACTGTACGTGGGCTCATCACAGTGGAGAGCTCGCCGTTCATGAAAGCGCTACGGGTCATGTCTGCAACACGAACCATCTTGGAAACGATAGAGCGACCTTCTGCACCACTGTAGTGTGGAGACTTCGCCAGAACGATCTCAACTTCGTTGTCGTGAGGCAGATAGTTTAGCGTGGTCACGATAGACCAGCGGTCCATCTGGCCCTGGTTGATCTGCTGCGTACCATGGTAGAGGCCGGATGTATCACCAAGACCGACGGTGTTCGCGGTTGCGAACAGGCGGAATGCCGGATGTGGATTGATCACGCGGTTCTGATCGAGGAGGGTCAAGCGCCCGGAAACCTCAAGAACACGCTGGATCACGAACATCACGTCTGGACGGCCTGCGTCGTACTCATCGAAGACAAGCGCGACATTGTTTTGAAGGGCCCAAGGAAGGATGCCGTCCTTGAACTCGGTGACGGTGTGACCGTCCTTCACAACGATTGCGTCTTTACCAACAAGGTCGATACGAGAGATGTGGCTGTCGAGGTTTACGCGCACACAAGGCCAGTTCAGGCGGGCTGCGACTTGCTCGATGTGAGTTGACTTACCTGTTCCGTGGTAGCCGGAGACCATCACACGACGGTTTTTTGCAAAACCTGCCAGGATTGCGAGAGTCGTTGCGCGATCAAACAGATAGTCTGGATCGATATCAGGGACATGTTCGTTTGCTTCAGCGAAGGCTTGCACTTCCATGTCGCTGTCGATGCCAAATACTTCACGTACAGAAATTGTTTCGGTCGGTAGGGTTTGAGCGGTTTGCATCGTATCTATCATTTTTCCTCCGCGGCCCCACGTCGAAATCGGGGTAATGAAAATCTAAAAAATTCTAAGAGATCCGGGAACTGGTCAAACGTATGACCTAGCAATAACCGGATTTCTTGAGCACGTTGTAGGCCTGAATAATCTCGCGCAAGCGGTCTTCCGAAGAGCGGTCGCCACCATTGGCATCAGGGTGATGAATCTTTACCAGCTCTTTATAGCGAGTTTTTATCTCGGCGCCACGGGCGGTTACCCGAAGGTTCAATGTTTCAAATGACCTTTTCTCAAGTGCCAGCACCTTACGTTGCGGTTCCTGAGGTTGGCTGCGTGCTCCGGTGGCGCCAGCGAAGATGTTGTGCGGGTCGTTGACGTCTTCGCCACCGATGTTTGTACGGCTTCCATCGCGGGCATTCGCGGCGTCTGCCTGCGAGTTTACGCCCATTTTCCAGGTGGGGCGATGTCCTGTCATGCTGTCGCGCTGGTAGCTGCGAACACTGTCATCGTCCATGCCGGAAAAATAATTATACGATTTGTTGTAGGCCTTTACGTGGTCTACGCAAAAATGAAAGTACTGGCCTTCCCGATCGCGACCTTTCGGTGCTTTATGGGTGCCGGGCTGGTCGCAACCGTCCCATTCGCACTTTGGGCCTTTTGAGCTTGTGGTGCGTTCTTTGCCGGGTTTTACGCGAATGCTGTCGAAAATGGAGGATGCTTGCTTCATTTTTCGGTTTTCAGTTGCCTTGCGATTGGGTTAGCACCTGCCATAAAGCAGGTAGCCGACATAAATAGAAAAAAGTGACCCTGTTAGGCAAGGCCTTGACGACGGTTTCCTACGTGAGAGATATAGAAAACATGAGCACAAGAGACATCATGATCACTAAACTGGAAGCCGCGTTTAAGCCGCAGCTTCTTGAAGTCACCGACGAATCCGAGAGTCACCGCGGTCACGGCGGCTGGCGCGAGGGTGGACAAACCCACTTCCGGATCAAGATCATATCCACAGCCTTTGAGGGTATGTCCCGCGTCGCTATGCATCGTGCAGTAAACGAATGCGTGGCTGAAGAGATCGCCGGAGGCATTCACGCGCTTGCCATTGAAGCCAAATCTCACACGTAATTGGTTCTTACAGTAATTGGTACATTGGCACAGCTAAATCAATGCGGCAAATGGCTAGTACGTTGCAGGTGCTCGTGTTTTACCCGTTTGCGTTGTTATGTGCGTTGATTTGAGCGTTTTACGATAATTTTGCGTTCTTTAAGGGACTGCAGAAAAGGAAATGGGCCCGGCTGGGCCCATTTTTATTTGCTGGCTTTTTTCGCATCCTGAAGCGGGCTGAGCGCCATCATGCGCAAGCGCGTGATGCGGTTCTTTTCCCGGCTCAGGACTGTGAAGCGGAAACCGTGGAAAGTGAAGATCTGACGTTCCTCGGGGATCATTTTTGCTTCGTGAATGACGAGACCTGCGATGGTTGTCGCTTCGTCGTCTGGCAGGTTCCAATCGGTCGCTCTGTTGAGGTCGCGAATCGGAACTGAGCCTTCGACGATCACAGAACCGTCTGCCTGTGGTTTGAGGCCGGGCAGTTCGATGTCGTGTTCGTCTGCGATCTCACCGACGATCTCTTCCAGAATGTCTTCCAGCGTGACGAGGCCCATCACTTCGCCGTACTCGTCTACCACGAGAGCGAAGTGGGTTTTGCGCTTCAGGAAGGCGTTGAGCTGGTTCTGAAGGCTGGTGGTGTCCGGTACGAACCAAAGCGGGCTCATAACCTTATCCAGCTCGAACTTCTCCATATCGCCTTTGAGGTTTGCGATTGCACGCAGAACATCCTTGGCGTGGAGCAGGCCGACCATATTGTCGGGATCATCACGCCATAGCGGAATACGGGTGAACGGGCTGGCCAGCACTTCTTCCACCAGCTCTTCCGGTGGCAGGTCGGCATTGAGTGCGAACAGCTTGGTGCGATGAACCATCACGTCAGACACTTCAAGCTCAACCAGATCCAGCAGGCCGCCAATACGGTCTTTATCCGCTTTGATCAGGCCGCCTTCTTTATGCTGAAGGTCCAATGTGCCGCGCAGCTCTTCGTGTGCTGACAGGACGGCTGTGGAGTCATCAATGCGAATGCCGAAGATGCGCAGGACGAGGCGTACAATTACCTCGATGGCGGCAACGATCGGTCCAAAGACAATCACCAGCACGCGAACAACAGGTGCAACGCTGAGTGCGAATTTCTCTGCGTTTGCGATTGCCCAGGTTTTTGGCAGTACTTCAGAGAAGATCAGGACCAGAAGAGTCATGACCAGCGTTGCGTAGGCGACGCCTGCGTCTCCGAAGAGCTTCAGGAACAGGGATGTTGCGAGTGCAGAGGCCAGAATGTTGACAAGGTTGTTGCCGAGCAGCAGTGCGCCGATGAGGCGCTCTCTGAACTCGATCAGTCTTGCAACAATAAGCGCTCTTTTATTACCGGATTTGACCAGCGCATGCATACGGGCGCGTGATGCTGCTGTCAGGGCAGTCTCCGACCCGGAAAAAAAGCCCGAAAGAACGAGCAAAATTACAATAGCGACAACGGAAGCCCAGAAAGCGTAGTCCGTCATTTGCCGAGTTTCTCCTCAAGAAACGCGCGGAGGGGTTCCGCGCTTACAGTTTTATCGACATAGGAAGTGCCGATGCCTTTTGTAAGGATAAAAGTGAGCTGACCACGACTTACTTTTTTGTCCTGTGCAATCAAGTCCATAAAAGTGTCGATTGGTGGCAGCTGACCGGGGATCTGATCAATACGCGTTGGCAGGCCGACGGCTTCCAAATGCGTGATGATACGCTTGGTGTCTTCTGCCGGGCACAGGCCAAGCTGCTCTGAAAACTCATGGGCTAATACCATGCCGATGGAAACGCCTTCTCCGTGCACCAGTCGTTCAGTCTCATAGGCAACGGCACCTTCCAGCGAATGGCCGAAGGTGTGACCGAGATTGAGCAATGCGCGGTTGCCGGATTCCAGCTCGTCCGCGGCAACAACAGCTGCTTTGGCACGACAGGAATGGGCGACTGCGTGTTCTCGTTCAGGCCCGCCAGCGAAGATACCTTCCCAATTGGCTTCCAGCCATTCGAAGAAGTCCGGATCATTGATCAGGCCGTATTTGGCAACTTCTGCATAGCCAGCGCGGAAATCACGCGGGCTGAGCGTATCCAGTACGGATGTATCTGCCAGTACCAGAGCGGGTTGGTGGAACACACCGAGCAGGTTTTTGCCATGGCGGGAGTTGATGCCGGTTTTGCCGCCGACAGAGCTGTCGACCTGAGCGAGCAGGGTGGTTGGGATCTGAACGAACTTCATGCCACGGCGAACAACACCGGAGACGAAGCCGGAAAGATCGCCAACAACGCCGCCGCCTAAGGCGACAACAGCATCGCCGCGCTCAAGGCGCAGGGCGAGAATATCATCGCAGAGACGCTCGAAGATCTCAAAACGTTTGGTTTTTTCGCCTGCTGGCACAACAAGTGTGCTGAACTCAACACCTGCGGACTGGAAGCTTTCTTCCAGTGCCTTCAAGTGGAGTTTCTTGACGGTCTCATCTGTGATGATGACTGTTTTGGCACCTGGGAGACGGCTGGAGACTTCTTCTCCAGCGCGTTTGATCAGGTTGCGGCCAATGAGGATTGGATAGCTACGGTCGCCCAGATCGACATTGACGAGCGTGGCGTTATTTTCTTCTGTCACTTTCCAACCTCGTTATTTTTAGGTGCCTCATCAGAGAGAGGCGGTAGTCCTTTTTCCAGAGCGATCAGGATTTCTTCCATAACTGCTTCATGGGTCACATCGCGCGACCAGATTGCCATGTCCGCTTCTTCATAGATCGGATAGCGCTCATCCATCAGCTTTTGCATGGTTGCCTCAGGATCCGCAGTCTGCAGCAATGGCCGGGTAGGGCGCTTGCGCACGCGGGTCATGATGACAGACAGCTCAGCCTTCATCCAGATGGAGATGCCCTTTTCCTTGATGCGGGAGCGTGTCTCTTCATTGATGAAGGCACCGCCACCTGTTGCGAGGACTTGTGGTCCTTCGTCCAACAGGCGTGCAATGACACGCTTTTCACCTTGCCGGAAATAGCTTTCACCGTGTTCAGCGAATATCTCTGAGATAGAACGATCTGCTGCTTTTTCAATCTCTGAGTCTGCATCAATAAAATTGAGAGCGAGATATTGAGCCAAACGGCGACCTACTGTGGATTTGCCACAGCCCATAATGCCAACAAGTACAATTGGCTTAGTGCCGAGGCGCTTCAAAATATCTTGCTGTCGTTGACGTTTTTTGTCTGACTTTGTGTCGTTTGCAGTCACGCCACGCCCTCGCCGATTCATCTACTCTTACTTACGCTTTGACATTATCACACCTTGTCCTGTCAAGGTTCTAGACCAAGAGTGTTTGCCAGCATTTAACTGCTAATTTTCTACAGAAACCGTAGGTGCCCCTTCACAGGCCTGGAGGATATCGCAAAATACGCGGTACACTGGGTGCCTTCGGGTTGAACCTTCACAGTGAAACGGTCTATTTTTGATTGTGAAGTATACTGCTACACCCCACCATCTGCGGGTGATCTAGGGGTATCCAGATTTATACGGGAGCATCCGGTTCTGCCATGCCAACATTGATGCGATTGCTGTCTATCATAGGTTTGATCGTTACTGGCGCTGTGCTGAGCATGTATCTGCTTGTCAGCTACGTTGAGCCGGAGCCACGTGAAATTATCGTCGAAATCCAAAAGGAAGGCTTCGAATAGGCTTTTTATGCGTCGAACTCTTGAGACTGAACGCTTTTTTGAAATGTTAAGCGTTGAGCGCGTCAGTGCGTTCAATACGTTAGAAAGCTACCGAACTGACCTGGAAGATTTTGATAGTTTCCTGAGTACGCAAGGTGTGGATCTGCTTGCTGTGCAGGTCACGGATGTCCGTGCCTATCTCTCTGACCTTACTGACCGCGGGTTTGCGGCGTCCTCTCAGGCGCGGCGTCTTTCGGCTCTTCGGCAGTTCTACCAGTTCTGTTATGCCGAGGATATTCGTGATGATGATCCAACCCGAACCGTCGCTTCTCCGCGTAAAGCCTCCATTCTTCCCGGTGTGTTGAGTGAGGAAGAGGTGGATCGGCTGATCGGCAAGGCAGAACAGTTGGCTACTATCACGCATGATAGTGATGCAAAGCAGATCAGAGCTGCGCGTGTCTATACATTGCTGGAAGTGCTTTATGCTACGGGTCTGCGTGTTTCCGAGCTTGTTTCTCTGCCAGTGTCAGCGGCTATTCGTGACAGCCGTCTTATCACCGTGAAAGGAAAGGGCGGTAAGGAACGGGCTGTTCCGCTGTCTCCCCGCTCACAGAAGGCCATGGTTGAGTATGTGCGGCTGCGTGCATCTTTAGGGGCTTATGCGGACAGTGTTTGGCTGTTTCCCTCTCACGGTGAGAGCGGGCACTTTACGCGTCAGGCGTTTGGGCGAGACTTGAAGGCGCTTGCATTGGAAGCGGATATTGACCGCAACAAGGTTTCTCCGCACGTACTCCGCCATGCCTTTGCTTCGCACCTGTTGCAGAACGGCGCTGACCTGCGTGTGGTGCAGCAGCTGCTGGGGCATGCGGACATCTCAACAACACAGATTTATACCCACGTGTTGGAAGAGCGTCTGCAGAAGCTGGTAGAAGACCATCACCCGCTGGCGTGAGCTTCGCAGATAGCTCAAGACGCATGTGTGGCGTTGGATAAAAGCGCTTAAATTTTGGGGAAGAGAAGAGTGGTGCCCCCGGCCAGACTCGAACTGGCACTTCCGAAGAAACCGGATTTTGAATCCGGCGCGTCTACCAGTTCCGCCACGGGGGCAACGGTTGGTAAGGGCGGAATATATCGAGATGGGGTGCGACGTCAATATTTTGATTCAGCTAACCACAGCATTTGTCAGCCTATACTTATATATATTTACGGGGGATAAGGGTGGTGAGGTCATATTTCCGGCCATAATCCTGTGATTGCTGCTGATGATTGAGGTAGGACTCCAGCGTGGGGCTGTTATTGAATGTTACCGCATTGCGAAATGAACCATATTCTTCGCTTGAATGAATGATTGTTTGGAGCATCGCTGACTTATGTTGCGTCGCCTTTATGACTGGACACTTTCCCTTGCTGCGGGACCACGTGCACCCCATGCGCTGAGCGCTGTCGCCTTTGTGGAAAGCTCTGTCTTTCCGCTTCCGCCTGACCTGCTTCTCATCCCCATGTGTGTGAGCAAACGTCAGCGATCCTGGTTTTATGCTGCGCTGTGTACTGTGGCTTCTGTTCTGGGTGGTTTGCTGGGGTATCTCATCGGTGCTGTCTTGTTTGAGGAAGTGGCGAAACCGATCCTCGCGTTTTACGGTTACATGGATAAGTTTGACCAGTTTAAGCAAATCTTTGAGGACTGGGGCTGGTGGTTTGTGTTTATCGCTGGTTTGACGCCATTTCCGTACAAAGTAATAACTATTGCGAGTGGTGTTTTTGCTCTGAATCTCCCAGTATTCATTGCGGCGAGCATCGTCTCCCGTGGAATTCGGTTTTTTGCGGTCGCAGGGCTTTTGTACCTGTTTGGACCAGCAATTCGGGATTTCATCGAAAAGCGGCTGGGGCTGGTGTTCACTGTGTTTGTGGTGCTGCTGGTTGGTGGTTTCGCTCTGATCAAGTTTCTTTAAAGCGGCTGTCGTTTCTTTGAGAATGGGACAGTTGCTTTAATCTGTTTTGTGGCGCGTGTTCTTTGGAGTGCTGGTTTGGAGCCTCGGGAATGCGCAGGAGAGGTTAACTGGAAATGCTAGGACGCTTTTTTGCGCTGCTTCTGAAAGATCCGCTCACCTCTGGTGCTGCGCTGGTGACACTGGGTAGTGCCACAGCGTTGGCGACCGCGTGGGGTTTTGAGCTTATTGGTGGTTTTAAGCCATGCCCACTGTGTCTCATTCAGCGTAATCCGTACTACGCTGGTCTGGTGCTGGGTATTCTGGCGCTGATCTTTACCCGGACCGAGAAGCTGCGTTGGGTTTCTGTGCTGGCGCTGCTGGGTGCGGCTGGTGGTTTTCTGTATGGCGGCGGTGTTGGCATCTATCAGGCTGGCGCAGAGTGGGAACTCTGGCTTGGGCCGAATGATTGTGCCGCTGGTGGCAGCATGGAGCTGGGATCTGCTTCCAACATGCTGCAGAGCCTTGCGACCACTAAAGTTGTGAGCTGCTCTGTTGCACAGTTCCGCATCTTTGGTCTGTCGTTTGCCGGACTGAATGCGATTTATGCGAGTGTGATGGTGTTCATTACGTTGTGCGGGCTGGTGCTTCCTCGTAAGAGCTGAGGTTCCAGCGCTTTGTTTTGATATGAAAAAAGCCCGGGGCTCTACGCAGCTCCGGGCTTTTTTGTGTCAGTTACAAAGAGAGGGGTTTAGCCTTCTTCTTTGTTGTAGCGCTCGATGCTTTCTACGATCAGACGCTTTGCTTCGTCCGCACCGTGAATGCCAGTGATCTTCACCCATTTGTTTGGCTCAAGATCTTTGTAGTGCTCGAAGAAGTGCTCAATCTGTTTGATGGTGATTTCAGGCAGGTCTTCGATGTTGTGTACGGATTCGTAACGACGGGTCAGCTTGCTGCTTGGGACAGCGATGATTTTCTCATCCTGACCGGACTCGTCTTCCATGACCAGAACGCCGATCGGACGGCAGCTCATGACGGCGCCTGGAACGATTGGGCGCTGGTTCACAACAACTACGTCGATTGGGTCGCCATCACCGCACAGGGTGTGTGGAACGAAGCCGTAGTTGCCCGGGTAACGCATAGGGGTGTAGAGGAAGCGATCGACGTACATTGCGCCGGATTCTTTTTCCATCTCGTATTTGATCGGCTCACCGCCAACTGGAACTTCAATAATGACATTGACGTCCTCAGGTGGGTTCTTACCGACAGGAATACGATCGATACGCATTTATGTATACTCCAATTTCATTTGCTGCCTGTATTACAGGGGCATCGGCCTGTTGCAAGATATATTTCGCAGTCGAGCTTGCGTAATTCGTTCAAGTAATTCCTGACGAATAACTCTGGGATAAGTGGGTGCTTAATGTTGAAGAATTTTCAGTTCCTCATTGTTGCCATGACCGGAATTTTTGTTTGCACCACCGCTTTGGCCGAGAGTGTTTATTCCACGCTGGATTTAAACGAGACATGCGAGCTTCAAGACACCCCCGAAAATACAGTGGGCTCTGCTGTGTGGATGTGTCAGGGGTATAACGGTATCCCCGTTTACGTGGCTGAGGGTGATTTGCGGTTCTTCGTCAGTTATGGCGAGCAGGCGCGAGTTGAACCTGCGGCGACGCAAGGCCTGAGTCCGTGGAACCGGCTTGGCTCCACCATTGAGTGGGTGCTGGAAGGTGGTGAACCCGTGGCGACGATTTTGCGTTGGCATACGGACATTCCGGCGGATGTTGCGGGGGATGACAAAGCGGATGCGGATGGATTTTATCGCGGGCAGGTGCTGGTGATTACTCAGCTGGGGCAGGGTAAGACTTGTCACGTCGGTTACGTGGATGCCCGTGCGACCAAGAATGCCAATAAGCTGGCGCGGGATGCTGCGGGGCTTTTGGCCGGGATTTGGGATTGTACCAGTCAGCCGAAACTACTTGGAGGTGGTGGCCTGTCCCTTGGTCTCACTGAATAAGACCTAACGGTTTCTCGCAGCGATAAGTTGTAGGGGGAAGCGGTTCGGTTCTCCTTCAGCACTGTGACGAGTGGGTCAACGGGGGGTAGGGGTGAGAGTCTTCACCACAGCTCCACAGAACCGAACCTGCTTGGGCAACAACGATAATTTGGCTGGCATTCGTGGCTCCTCAATGACCCAATTGGGGCGAAATAGAGAAACTACTGTGACAATTTTAGCGTGTACTCTGAATTCTCACGGGGTCCTTTGCCGGGCAGCAAAAGGAGGTTCCCTTGCGTTCTTTCAGGCTTTGCCGCAGGATGGGCGGATTATGTGGTAAAATGGGGTTGCCGATGGCTTAGCGTGCGTCGCGGATTTTCAAATTCACGCTGCGTGCTCAACCAGATTGCCTCGGCGCATTCGCGATGCGAGAGCCGATATTCTGCTTTCTCCGGGATGCCCAACCACAGGATCTGAACGCAGGAGGCCTTCATGAGTGAAGGAGATGATATTGCAATAGTGTCCGGGAGCGTTCGCTCTCTTGATGGTGGCGCCAACAGCGCAGCCGTTCAACAAAAACCGAACCTCCCGAAACCGATAGTTGCTTTTCATCGAACGGAACTCGATCAGATCCTCAGGCTGTACGGACGCATGGTTGCCAGCGGCGAGTGGCGTGATTACGCCATCGGCCACGGAACAGACAAAGCGATCTTTGCCATTTTCCGCCGTGCCAGCGAAATGCCGCTCTACCGTATTGAAAAAGACCCCAAACTTGCCCGCAAACAAGGCGCCTACTGCGTCGTTGGCACCGGCGGCATGATCCTCAAACGCGGCCACGACCTAGCCAACGTGCTGAAGGTGCTTGAGAAGAAGAAGCACCTGCGCGTGGTGGAGTGAGTTGGCGGACGGTTGGTCCGCTACCGGATAGCTCTGGTGAGCATCTGATGATTTTCAGAATGATGCTTTGCTGATGTGAAGCGCGAAAGGCGTGAAGCGATGGGGTGGTCTCGAATTGCATTGCTTCTCCTTGTCCTTGTGGATGTTATGGGGCAAGGGCTGATTTTTCCGATCGTCAATAGCCTTGTGATGGTACCCGGCAGTACCTTTGTTCCCCTTGGAGATTCTCTTGCTATCCGGGAGATTGATTTCAGCCTTTTGACCGGAGCGTTCTACATCAGCTGGTTTTTTGGCGGCGCCTATATTTCCAAGCTTTCGGATTATATCGGGCGTAAGAAGGCCATCCTTATTTGCCTGTTTGGTGCCTTGTTCGGATATGGGCTGGCAGTTGTTGCGCTGCTTTGGTCAAACCTGGCTTTGCTGGTGCTCGCGCGCGCAATTACCGGGTTCGCCGCAGGCAATCAGCCAATCGCACAAGCTGCTCTTGTTGATCTCAGCTGTACGGGCGCAGAAAGAAACCGGAATATGGGGTATGTGACAGCAGCCATTGCCATTGGCTTGATTGTTGGGCCGCTATTTGCGGGAGTGCTCAGTGATCCCTCCATCATGGGCAGTTATGCTTCGCTTGAACTGCCTTTTTATGCAGCGCTGGTGCTGATCCTGATCAACATTGTTCTGATCATTGTTTTCTTTGAGGAAACAAACCAGACACGCCGCAAGATAGATTTTGGCCTGTCAGAGGTTTTTCTCGTTCTTTGGCGGGCACATTCAAGGCCTACAATTTTGAAGCTGTGTGCTGTTTTCCTCTTTATAGAGGTCGGGCTGAGCGCCTTTTATATTTATCTCAATAACTACATGGTGTTGCGCTTTGGGTTCGATACGCTTCAAAACAGCATTCTCCTGATCATTTTTGGATCGGTTCTGGCTCTTGTAAGTGCGCTTCTGGTGGGGCCAATATCCCAACGATTTTCTAAGGTGGCGACGATTGCTGTGAGTGTGACTGTGATGGGAGTTGGGCTCCTGGCCTTTACTGTGAATGATGTGGCCTGGCTCTCCTATCTCCTGACAGTGCCAATCGTAGCGGCCTTTGCGCTTACCCTGCCTCTCATGTTTTCCTTGTTCTCTGCTGCTGTTGATGAGAGCGAACAAGGCTGGATCATGGGGATCACCATATCGAGCTCGACGGGAGGTCAGTTCCTGCTTGCTATTGCTGGTGCCTCTTTAATGACCGCTAACATTCATGGCGTGTTTATCGCGGGCATCGCCTGCTTTGCCATTGCCTTGGGGCTTATTTTCGTTCTGTGGCGCCAACCGGATATTCGAGCTTTGGATTAGGGATAGATGTTGGAATGGATTGAGAGGGAGGCGAGGACTGTGATGAGGATGTGGAAGACGGGCAGTCTGAGAAACTGCCCGTCGTGGGTTGATCGTCTCTTAAGAGACTTGCTCTAGGGCTTCAGAGAAGGCCTGCCAGAGTTCCTCTACCGGCTCGCATCCCACAGATAAGCGGATGAAGGCAGGATCTACTGCGTCTCCCCAGCGGGCGCGGCGTTCTGCTGAGCTGTGAACGCCGCCAAATGAGGTGGCAGGGCGCAAGAGGGTGCATGAATTGATGAACTGTTCAGCCTGGGCTTCTGTTTCAAGCGTGAGGGAGATCAAGAACCCAAACCGTGTTTGTTGCGCTTTGGCCAATGCATGGGCTGGGTCCGTTTCCAAGCCCGGAAAACGAATAGACTTTACGGCTGGATGATTTGCAAAACGCTCTGCGAGCAGAGCTGCGGACGTACACATCCGATCATAGCGCACATCCAGCGTTTCGAGGCCTCGATGCAACAGCCATGCTTCTTGTGGGCCGGGGATGCAGCCGGAAAACTTTCGCCACTCTTCGACAGCTTTTAAAATCTCAGTGTTTCGGCTGGCGACATGACCCATAAGGGCGTCGGAATGGCCTGCCATGGATTTAGTGTCTGAGGAGACGACAAGGTCTACACCAAAATCTAATGGACGCTGACCAAGTGGTGTCAGGGTTGTGTTGTCGCAAATCGTGATACCACCTGCGGCGTGTACAGCAGACGCAATTGCTGTTAGATCCAGCAGGTCGAGGCCCGGATTTGAAGGTGTTTCCAAGAACACAACGTTAAAGCCATCAAAGCCGCCTGTGGTGAATTCGGCGGTGTCGCGCTCAACGACTTCAACGCCGAACTTAGCGAGAAACTGGCTGGAGAGGATGCGGGTTACATAATACCCATCTGCCGGGACCAGTAGCCGATCTCCTGCTTTGAGCGTTGCGAAGAGGGCTGCTGAAATTGCCGCCATTCCAGAAGGAAAACATAGGCAAGGCGCTGCTTCGAGATGAGCGAGCGCATGTTCAAGCTGGGTCCATGTCGGGTTGCTGACACGACCATAGTTTGGAAAGTCCTCAGGTAATCCTGGAAGATGGTACATTGAGCTCTGCACCAAAGGTAACGCAATCGGTTCACCCTTAGACAGGTTCTGACCACGTAGATGCAGGAACTCGCCCATGTTTGGTGAAGTGCGTTGTGTCATGCGGAATCTCCCATTGGATCGTATCAGCGCGCGCTCCGCACTGAGATGTTGTTTATGCTGGCCTTTATGAGGGGGGCTCAACGGTCATTACAGTGATGGTAATGTACGCGTAACGGAGATGTCTATCTTCCTATCAAATAGGAGAAAGTATCCCTTTGGTGAGCGGCGCATTTTCAGCTTAACACATTACTTTTTGCATTAGGGGGCTCGCTTAAACATGAGGTGCTGAACGTTATGCCAAAGCGTTCTGCAGCCGTGTTGTGGCAATCAGTTTGGGCAGACGCCAGATGATTGGGAGGGAGATGAGGACTGCAATGAGGATGTAGTAGACGGGGGCGTAGTCCTTGCCGGTCTGGGTTACCAGATATGTGGCGACGATTGGGGTGGTGCCGCCGAAGAGGGCCATGCTTAGATTGTATCCGAGCGCGACAACGCTGCAACGCAAATGGTCTGGTGCCATTAGGGTGAGGGCTGTGATGGAGAGTGCCCACCCGACTGTGCTTGTTAAGGTGAGACCGAACTGCCCAAGAAAAACGGATGTGATGTCCTCTTGAAGCATAAGCCACCAGCAAGGGCCTGCGAGGATGAAGGTTGCCAATGCCCCTGTGAGAAAAGCTGGCCGTAACCCAAAACGGTCCGCAGCTAGTCCGCAAACCGGAATAAACAGAGCCATAACAATCAGGTTGAGTGTTGTGACATTGAGAGCCGTGGATGCGCCAAAACCTGGCTCCGCGCTTAAATATGAGACCGCATAGACGTAAATTACAAAGTAAATCACAGCGGTTGGAATGAGTAGCAAAATCATTTGCCCGATCAAACCAGAATGATCTCGCAGGCTTTGCCAGACAGGTGATGAGTTATCCGCTGGGTCTTCGTCCAGCACTGTATCGGTGATATTTCGCCTGATGACTGCGCTGAAGATTGCGACCAGCGTGCCGAAACCAAAAGCCAGACGCCATCCCCAATCCGCCATCTGTTCGGCAGAAAGAAGGAGGCTAATGCCGGCTGGAACAGCCGAGCCGACAAGGCAGCCGGAAATCATGGCGCATGCAATCCATGCTCCTGTTAATGCCCGGCGTTCCGGCTCTGCTTGTTCCACCAGGAGGACGCCAGAGGCTGTGTATTCTCCGGCCACGGCAATGCCCTGAACAATCCTCACCAAGACCAGAAGTATGGCTGCGGCGATCCCAATTTGATCATATGTGGGTAGCACGGCAATCGCGAGAGAGCCTCCGCCCATCAGCAGGACGGAGATCATCATGGCCGTCTTTCGGCCCACACGGTCTCCAATATGGCCAAAGATTACACTGCCGATAGGGCGCGCTGCATATCCGACAGCCAGCACGGCGAATGCAGAAAGCAGTGAGGCTACTCTGTTTTCTAGCGGGAAAAACTGGGTGGCAATCGTTGCTGTGAGGAAGCTGTAAACGGTGAAGTCATACCATTCCAGAACGTTTCCACTCGTTGCAGCGATGATTGAACGTGGTGTTAGCCTCGTTTGCGATCTGGACATTCAGCCACCCTTTGTTCCGAGAGCTCGAGGCCTTGAAGTGCGAGCACGTTACAGAGCAATGTTTAGCAGCATTCCCTTACGGAAAATGTATCGTGGGTGGTTGCCTGCCTTACTTCGCCAACATGGGGTAGGTGAAAAAGAGGATGTGGGTAAGGTTGACGAGGAAGTGGACGCCTATGGCGGCTTCTACACGACCTGATTTCCAGAAGGTGGCGCCGTAGAACAGCCCGGCGACGAAGGCAAAGGCTGCGTAAGGCAGGCCGCCATCCAGATGGTAGTAGGCGAAGTGGAGTGAGGAGATTACGAGTGCCGCGGTGCCTGCCCAAAAGCTGCGCCCGAGCTTTTCCATCAGCTGGCCCATGATGAACTGGCGAAAGAAGACCTCTTCTGCCACGCAGGTGAACAGCAGGTTCGCAAAGATCCAGATTGGTAAGAAGGGCACCAGTTTCGGGTCGAACACCACTAGCCCTGCGGCGTAGGTTGCGCCGATCAGTACTGCCGCTGCCGGAATGAAGAACAGCAGTGTTATACGCAGGCTGCGGAGCCAATCTTTGGCTGTGCGGATGCGGGGGGCTGCGAAGAGAAACAGCAGGAAGCCCAAAGCTGCCTTATCGAAATTGAGGTAAAGCGAGTATGGCACAGCATCCGGGCTGGTTTTTGCACCAGACAGGACCTGAAGATTGTGAAAGCCGGGAGCTTCATGCGTCATCACCAGATGCCCTGCCAGCAACAGCAGACCAACCATCACATAATAAAGCCAGACAGGGTGCTTTTGCTGGAAGAGGACCGCACAGACCACAGCCCAGCTGAGAACGAGCAGGAGCCCGGTTGCATTCAGTACGCCTGCGGTGACTGCAAGAACCAGCGAGAGAGCGAATAAGGTGAGCGGCACCCATCGCTGTGTGATGAGCGGGACGCTTGCAATAGCTAACCCGAGACTAAGATAGGCACTCAATGAAAGCGGCATGATGAAACTTTGTGGGTGTCGCAATGGGCAGAAAAATGAACTCTCTGAAACTGTGAGGTAAAGCTGCCGCTAAGTCAAATGTGCAATGGTTGGGTTGCGCGTAAGGAAGCATCACCCGGCCTGAACTCAGCGGCCAGATACCGGGGGATGCGCGTTTAAATGCTCTGGAAAATAATCGGGGTGCTAAACCAGAATTTCCTCTTTCAGGCTGCTCACGAAACCAACGGTGTCGTTGAACTCAGCTTCTGGCAGGCTGAAAGCTTCCAGAGTGGCTTTCAGGTGGGCTAAAAATACGTCCCAATCTGCTTCGGTGATGCCCATGCCAGTGTGTGTGATCACCATGTCGCGGCCTGTGTAGTACAAAGGTCCGCCGGCGCTGTTTGCCAGATAATCAATCAGGAGCTGCTTTTCTCTGGCGATCCCATCATCACCGCGGTTTTGCCAGAAGCGCCCAAGCAGCTCATCGCTCTGTAGGCGTGGGAGGAGGTTGTTGACGACTGCAGAAATCGCGTCATAGCCGCCGAGGCGTTCGTATAAAGTTTTTTCGCTCATAATTCAGACCTTTTGTCCTGGGGGTTAAAGGGCTGAGGCTAAACATCATTTAGGTAAATCTACTTGATGAATGTTAAGTCTGCATATTTCATGGATAAACAGGCTAAGGCCTCTGATCTGGTTAGAGTGGATAGTGTTAACCTGTTGAAATTGATGGTATTTTGTGTGTGAGAGAAGGGTGTTTTGAGGTGATATGAGCACCGATTAGGAAACCGTGGGCTCTTCACGGTATTTCACAGTGTTTTGAGATTTTGGGATTGATTACAATGAGGTAGCTTTGTTGCCATCCTCATACGTGGTTGCTAGACACTTTGATGTGATCGCTTTTATGATCATAATGATTTTGACCTTGTAGACTGAGAGAACTCCTATGATCCGTTTTGTTGCATTGCTCGTTTCGCACACCATAGTGCTTGTTGTTGGCTTTGCGCTTGGGATCTACTTCCTGCCTATCCTGACTGCACCGGATTCTCCTGAGACCGCCGTACTGGAGCAGAAAGCTCAGAACGCGCAGTACACTGCGGAGTTCAGCCGCGACCAGCGTGGCAGTGACTTCCTGCATTGGGGTGAGGGCAAGGTGAGTATCTCTCCAGAGATGATCGTTCATCAGGGGCGTCTCGCACCGGGTCCGGATTACAAGGTTTATCTGGTCCCTGAGTTCGTTGAGCATGAAGATGAGTTCCTACCAATCAAAGACAACTCGGTTCTGATCGGTGACGTCAAAACCTTCGACGGCTTCCTGCTGAATGTGCCTGAGGGCGTTGATATTGAGACCTACAACACCGTGCTGGTGTGGTGCGAAACCTTTGGCGAGTTTATTTCTGCTGCGAAGTATCGGTGAGGTGATGGAAGCTGTAGATACGATGTTCTAATCGTTCTTTAGAACCTTCATGTTTCGTGTTACTCGTGGCTGATGAACAATGAAATCAAACAATGTGTAGAGTGTGAAAGTTCATTCTTTGTTGAATCTTCAAAGATGGTGGACCTATGCAATGAATGCTCGCACATTATTCATGGGTACCCGCACTGCGATCATAAGTTCGCTGATGGGGCCTGTGTTGAGTGTGGTTGGGATGGTTCACGTTCTGAGTACACTACGATTTTGATTAAGCGTTACAACATACCTGATGATGAAACTCAGTAATGAGATTTCAAACTATGCATCAAACGTAATCTTCTTACTAAAGTTTTAAGTCTACTGCTCATGACACTCACGCAAGATATTGTTGCCTCGCCACATGATGTTCTGAAAAAAGTATTTGGCTATGACGCGTTTCGCGGCAATCAGCAGGTTGTGATTGATAGCGTAATGGCTGGTGAGAGCTGCTGTGTTCTTATGCCGACGGGGGCGGGTAAGTCGCTGTGCTATCAGGTGCCTGCCTTGTGCCGCCGTGGGGTGGGCGTTGTCGTTTCTCCACTCATTGCGCTGATGCAGGACCAAATTGCGACACTGCGCGAGCTTGGGGTGCGAGCGACGTCTATCAACTCCGCGCTTTCTCGTGAGGACATTCAGGCCGCTTATCGGGATCTTCGGGCTGGGGAGCTGGATCTGCTTTATGTGGCGCCGGAACGGTTGGTGCGGCCAGAGTTTGTTGGTTTGCTGGAAGAATTGAACCAGCGCGGATTGATTGCGCTGCTGGCGATTGATGAAGCGCACTGTATCAGCCAGTGGGGCCATGATTTCCGCCCTGAGTATCGTGAACTGACCAATGTGCGGGCGAAGCTTGAGGGTGTGCCTTGTCTGGCAGTGACCGCAACGGCGGATGAACCGACGCGGAAGGATATTCAAGAGCGCCTTGATCTGCCGCGCCTGATTTCCTCCGGCTTTGACCGGCCTAACATCACTTACACCGTGGGCATCAAGAGTAATCCGAAGCAGCAGTTGCGGCGTTTCCTGAAAGATCGGCCAGCTGGTGAGAGTGGCATCATCTACTGCCTGTCCCGCAAGAAGGTGGAGGAGACTGCCGCGTGGTTGGTTGATGAGGGCTTTGATGCGCTGCCTTATCATGCGGGTTTCGACAGTTCGGTACGTGAGGCCAATCAGGATCGCTTCATCAAGGAAGAAGGCATGATCATGGTGGCTACGGTCGCGTTTGGGATGGGCATTGATAAGCCCAACGTGCGGTTTGTGGCGCATCTGGACCTTCCGAAAAACATTGAGGCTTATTATCAGGAGACGGGCCGCGCTGGGCGCGATGGCCTGCCGTCTGAGGCATGGCTGGTCTATGGTATGCAGGATGTTGTGTTCCTGAACCAGATGATTGACCGAAGTGAAGCGCCAGAGAGCCAGAAGCAGATTGAGCGACAGAAGCTGCGGTCTTTCCTCGCTTACTGTGAGACGGCGACCTGTCGGCGCTCTGTTCTGCTGCGCTACTTCGGGGATGAGTGCGAGCCTTGTGGCAACTGCGATACCTGTTTGAACCCGCCGAAGACTATGGATGGGACTATTGCGGCGCAGAAGCTGCTCTCCTGCATTTTGCGCACGGGACAGAGCTTTGGGGCGAACTATGTGATTGATGTTCTGCTGGGTAATGCGAGTGAGCGGATCATCTCACG
The DNA here is from genome assembly GCF_001623095.1 of Pseudovibrio sp. Ad5. Classification (NCBI taxonomy): domain Bacteria; kingdom Pseudomonadati; phylum Pseudomonadota; class Alphaproteobacteria; order Hyphomicrobiales; family Stappiaceae; genus Pseudovibrio; species Pseudovibrio sp. Ad5. Next base: position 110,593 of record NZ_LMCH01000006.1, read on the forward strand.
TGGGCATGACCAGCTGTCGACGTTCAACATTGGTGGTGAGTTCGACAAGATCAAGTGGAACGCCATTGCCCGGCAACTGCTGGCTGCTGGCCTGATCTATGCTGATCACGATGCTCATGGGGCTTTGAAGATGACGGTGCTGGGCATGGAGTTCTTGAAGGAACGCCGGACAATTGAGCTGAAAGTGGATCAGCTAGCCAACTCTGCGAAGATGGAGCGCCGGGCCAAGACGCCAGCGCGGGCTCAGATTGAGGACATTGCGGATCAGGAGCTGTTTGAGAAACTTCGAGTTCGGCGGATGGAACTGGCGCGAGAGCGGAATGTGCCTCCTTATGTGATCTTCAATGATAAGACCCTGATTGAAATGGCCGTTGAACGTCCTCAGCGGCTTGAAGAGATGCTGGAGATTTCTGGTGTTGGTGAGTCCAAACTGGAACGGTTTGGCCCAGACTTCCTGGAGATCATTCGAGATTAGAAAAAAAACCCACTAACCTGAATGTTAGTAGGGTCTGATTTGCGTGAGTTGTAGCGTTTCTGGTGTCTTCTGGAAGTCCATTGAATGATGCATCGTATAGTCGATGGGATGTTAGGTCATGATCGAGTTCAGAATTACTGATTTTGATTGTCTGTCAGTGGACCAGAGTGGAGAACGTCGCTTCGTTGTCTTTACTGAGCGGCCCATTGAGTTGGGTCGTTGTTGTTTCTTTGACGCTCATGTCGTGCTTTCTGAAACGAAGGTGTCTTATCCCTGCGTCGTTTATACACCAAGGCCCAATGGTAAGCTTGATCCTCCGCATTTCCATATGAGGGCTAAGAAGTCTTTTTGCCTTGATGAACTCATGAACGTTGGAGACCTCCTACGGGTTGAGAGTGAACAACGTCCTTGATCAAAAGATCAGCGAATAGAGCACCCCTGCGCTGACGGCCATTCCCAGGATCACGACTAGGAAGGCGGCGATCATCTGGTTTTTGAAGAGGGACTTGAGCAAGATTACCTCTGTCAGGCTAGCACCTGCGCTGCCGATGATGAGGGCCATGATTGCGCCGAGGCCCATGCCTTTGCCTGCAAGTGCTGCGGTGAGCGGGATCACGGCTTCTGCTCTGATGTAGAGCGGGATGCCGATGATAGCGGCCACAGGGATTGCGAGTGGATTGTTTTCACCCGCCCAAGAGGACACCAGATCTGTTGGCATGAAGCCATAGATCATTGAACCGATGGCGATGCCGCCGATGAGGTATGGCAGGACTTTTTTGAAGTCTGCCCATGTTGAGTTCCATACCCTTGCCCACTTGCTTTGAACTGGCGCACTTCCGCTGCAGCTGCTGCTGCATGAAGAGGTGGATGGGGCCGCGTAGGCTTCTGGTTTCACAAACCTCTCGAAGCCAAGCTTTTCAAGCGTGTAACCTGCGATGATGGAAACCGCCAATGCGATGGTGAAGTAGAACACTGTGACATCCAGACCGAAAGTCACCGTGAACAAGCCGATGATAACCGGGTTAAGCAATGGGCTGGCAAACAGGAACACCATCATGGTGCCAAAGCCAGCACGGGCACGGAGCAGGCCTTTCAGGAACGGGATGGTGGAGCAGGAGCAGAATGGGGTGATGACGCCAAGCGCTGCTGCTGTGACATAGCCTTTGCCGTTTTGACTGCTGAGGATCTTTTGCACGCGGCTTGGCGGAATGTATTCCTGCAAGATGCCGACGAAGTAACTGATCGCCAGAAAGAGGATCGTCAGTTCCACAGCAAGCACTGCGAACATTTCCAGGCTGCTTATGAGCATTTCAGAGGACAGTGACATTGGGTATGATCCTTATTACGATATTTCCGGATTTGTCGAAATAATAGAATAATAGGTTTTCATGTCAAGATATTTCTAGTAATGTCGAAATATAGAAAATTCTGGTGAATGAGATGGATATCGAAAAAACTGCTAAGGCCTTGAAAGAGCTTGGACATGTAACGCGTCTTGCAATTTATAAGCGGCTTGTGAAAGCTGGCTATAAAGGCCTGGCGGTGGGTACATTGCAGGAAGAACTGGAGATTCCAGGCTCAACACTGTCGCATCATCTGTCTGGTTTGGCCTCTGCAGGCATGATCAAACAGCGGCGCGAGGGGCGGGTGCTTTACTGTGTTGCTCAGTTTGAGCAGTTGGATGAAGTTCTGCAGTTTTTGCGAGCTGAGTGCTGTATCGACGACAAGTTCTATACGGATGACGATGGCCTTAAAGAGCTGAAGCGTGGCTGATCTTTGAAGGAGGCATAGTTGAGTTTCTCTGACTTGATGGTCAGCACGGAGGAGTTACAGTATCTGCATTTCACAATTGCAGGTATTTGAAGTGGTTGATCAGATTAAGTTTGTGCAGGCTGTAACGGAGAGTTCCAGCTTGCAGGAGGCCGCACAGAAAGCGGGCGTGTTGTTCTCCAAGTTTCCCGGATACAAGCTGTTTACGCTTACGGTGACGCATCCTGACGGGAGCCATGTGGTGCGGTTGTTTTCCAGCGCGGAAGGTTCTTATGGTACCTCTGGCACCAAGCCGATTGAAAAAGAAGGTGGCTGGTATGAGCGCGTGCTTGTGCAGCAGAAGCCGTTTCTTGGGTACACCATTGAAGATGTGAAAGACTACTTTCCTGACCATGAGAAGATTGCTGCCATGGGGCTGGGTGCAACTCTGAATTTGCCAGTGGTGGCATCTGGCGAGGTGATTGGCACCGTGAACCTGCTGGACGCGGACCATGCTTACACTGAAGCAGATGCAGACAAGAGTTTCGCTCTGTCTCAGGCATTAGCGCCACTCTTTTTGAAGGCGCGGGAAGAGCTGGCTGCGGTTTGATTTCAATTCATCTGTTTTCGCTTAGTGGGCCTTTACCTTAAGGCTCGAAACCTTCCATTTTCGCCGAGTTTCTCCCGATTTGTTTCTCTCAGGGTAACCATGAATGGGGCATGAAAGATGCTCCATTCCGTCCGCGTTCTGCGCTGGCACCATGCAACCCCTGAGAGACGAGCGGTACAGGCTATGGCTTCTGGTGGCGAACATGAGCAATTCGCTGGGCATCTTCCAATCTTCATCACTGCACCGGGCAGTACAGATGTTTTGATGGTGGTCACCATCTTCATCGCCATTGGTGCGGTGTTGCTGGCGGGTGTCTTTTACTTTTCCCTGCATGCCCTGCCAGAGAAGATGGCGCACAAGTATGGGCGGTCGCATATGCAGATTGTGGCCCTACTGGCGGTGTTGGCGTTGTTCACGCACAACAACTACTTCTGGATTGCAGCGCTGTTGCTGGCTGCGATTAACCTGCCGGATTATGAGACACCGCTTAACACCATCGCCAATTCTTTGCGCAAGACGATAAAGGGGAAGAAACAGAATGATTGAGTTTCTTCTTTGCTCGCTTGTGACGATCCTGCCGGACTATCTGTTTCGTCGCTACAGGCAGGGTAAGCGGATCGGGCACGAGATTACGTTTTTTACGGTGTGGTATGAACTGCGCTGGGGGATTACCGGGGCGCTGATGCTGACCATTGCGCTGATCACGCTGGTTTTCTTCTATCACCCAACCACGTCCAACGTGCTGTCGCTTTACCGCACTGTCTCCATCCTGCCGGAAACGGCGGGGCGGGTTGATCTGGTGGTGGTGGAGAACAACCAGCATGTGAAGGCCGGGCAACTGCTGTTTACGCTGGATTCCTCTACTGAGAAAGCTCAGGTGGATACGGCGCAGAGTGAAGTAGATGAAATTGATGCTGAGATCCAGCTGGCGAATTCTGAGCTGATAAGTGCGGAAGCTATGATCTCTCAGGCGCAGGGCGCCTATAATCAATCTGTCGGTGAGTTGGAGCGGACGCTGGATCTGCAACGCCGTAATTCTGACGTGGTGACGCAAAAAGAAATTGATACGCGCGAAAATCAAGTGGTTGTGCGCAAAGGGCAGCTGGATGCAGCTGTTGCTAACCGGGATATCGTGCAGACGAAGATTACCGTGAGCCTGCCTGCACAGCGGACCAGCGCGATTGCGCGGCTGCATCAGGCGGAATCCGCCTATCACAAGAAGTTTGTTTATGCTGGCGTTGATGGTGTGATCACGCAGTTCATTCTTCAGCCCGGTGATATTGTAAGCCCGATCCTACGTCCTGCTGGTATTCTCGTACCTTCTACGACGGGGTATGGGCGATTTCAGGCGGGCTTTGGGCAGATTACTGCTACTGTGATCAAGGTTGGCATGGCGGCAGAGATCACCTGTGCATCGCGACCGTTTGAGGTTATTCCGATGGTCGTGGTGGACACACAGGACTTTATCTCCTCAGGTCAGTTCCGTCCGACGGATCAGCTGGTGGATGCGCAGGATGTTGCGCGTCCGGGAACCTTGCTGGTGATCATGGAGCCGCTTTATCCCGGTGATACGAATGGTATTCCTCCCGGCAGCAAGTGCATTGCCAATGCCTACAGCAATTATGGTGAGCAGATTGCAGCGGGTGAGTTTGGTTTCTGGGGCGGCCTTTACTATCACATGGTGGATGCGACCTCGATCATGCATGCGCTGATCTTGCGGTTCCAGGCGTTGGCTTTCCCAGTCAAGGTGCTGGTGTTATCTGGCCATTAAAGCAGCTCGCATTTAAGCTGAATCACATGAACTGCTTTAGCCATTGTTTTTGCGAATCTTTATCCGAAAACCGGTTTCCACTTTTCGGAGATACGCTGTAGAGCGTGTGGAGCGCTATTTTCGAGCGCCCACAAAGATGCCGGTGAGCACCATGCCGACCAGGCCGATGACAGTGGTTGCGGTGCTGCCAACGAGGAACTCCAGTACGCTGTCGGCCAGATTGAACGAGTTGCCATAGACATTTTTGAAGCCTGCCAGCACGAGGATGAGGGCAACTGTGCCGCAATACACGCACATGAACCAGTAGGCTTTGCCTGCGTAGGGTTTGATGAGGGCGTCCAGCTCCTGCTTGGTCGCGAGCCGTGACTTAAGCTCCATCAGCTCGTTCTGAAGCAGGGTGTTGTCGTCAGACAGGGCCTGACGGTCTTTCAGCAGCTGCTCGAACCCGATCTTGGCGGGTGGGTCCACCTCAATAGGGAGCTTGGAGACGGCTGCGTCGATGTCATCCACAGTGAGTGGCTTTTCGAGTGTGTCCTCGAATGTATCGTTAGGCGGCATTGATCCGACCCGCTGTTTGTATGGACTGCTCTTCTTCTGCGTGAGAGCGGCCCGCTAAGGCGAGTTTGATGTAATATTGTCGGGTGCGTTCTGTATCGATTTCTGCGTTTCTCCCCTTTTCGAAGTAGGCATGGGCCCATGGAGAATTCGCTTGATGGGTGAGATCTGACAGTTGCTGTGGCGTATAGTTACGGTACTTCTTCCAGACGTGATCAATGATGTCTTGCTCACTACCGTTGATGCGACCAGTGACGATCTGGCCGGTGACGGGATCTGCAATTTCACAATTGGGGCCTTTGTGCCCACCTTCCTTTATGAAATCCCATATCTGCCGAAATACTGGGCCATTTTTCCAAGCTTGGGGAGCTGAGTTCACCAATGGCTCGCCGTTGATTGCGAGGTTCCAGCCGTTGGCGATGGCAACGAGTTTTTGAATGTACATCTGAGATGGGTATTCAGAGCTGCCTCGGCGTCTCAGAAATTCATTGGCGATGGCACAAGGTGAGTGTCTTGGCATTTTTTGCCCCTACAAATGCTGTTGGAACAAGCAGAAAATTGCTTAGAAAAACATATGGTACGCTACGTTAAGAAAATAAAACCTCTTATTGATCTTGGCTAGTGAAATTTGGTTGTGCCCCTGAAAACTAAGCGGTTACGTTGTGGTTATCTGTGCGTGTTGGATGCATTTAACTGGCTATAAATCAGGGAATACAGCTTTTACGACTGCGGATTGTAGCTGGTGATGTTTCCAGAGATTTGAGTCGGCGTACCATCGCTTGTTCGGGAATGCGGAGTTGTAAACGTCGTTTCGTTTCTCTTTGGCCCGATTGATTATGTAGCTAAGTGGGGACTGCAAAACATAGGCAATTCCTGCAGGTATCAGCAGAACTGGCAGGTAGATGACAGCCACAATGCTTGCGATCATATGGTAGCGCTCGGCCATGGTTGGGTGGGCTTTGTGAAAGTCCCTGAACTGGAAAACCTTGCGTTCATACCAATGGAACAGTGAGAGCGGTCCGTACATTTGGTATCCTGCAGTCGATTGTGTTTCTGATGCCAGCTTGAAGCCTATATCTGCGCTGTCATTTGGCCAAGAAAAAAGCCCGGGGCGGGTGCCTCGGGCTTTTTCTGATTTGTACGCCTGATGGCTGCTGCGATTACTCGCGGTTGCCGAACAGGGACAGAAGCATCATGAACAGGTTGATGAAGTCCAGGTACAGACGCAGCGCGCCCATAATGGCTTTCTTGCCTGCTACTTCGCTGTCATCAACAGCTGCATACATTTCCTTGATCTGCTGGGTGTCGTAGGCGGTGAGGCCTGCGAATACCAGAACGCCAACCACGGAGATTGCGAACTGCAGAGCAGAAGACGCAAGGAAGAGGTTGACCACAGACGCGATGATGATGCCGATCAGACCCATGAACAAGAAGGAACCCCAAGCGGAGAGGTCTTTCTTGGTGGTGTAGCCGAACAGGCTCAGCGCGCCAAAGGAAGCTGCAGAGATGAAGAATACACGAGCAATGGAGTTGCCGGTGTAAACGATGAAGATCGATGAGAGAGAAACACCCATCAAAGCTGCAAATGCCCAGAAGGTCATTTGTGCGGCGGATGCGCTCATCTTATTGATCCGTGCGCTCAGGAAGAACACGAAACCAAGTGGAGCAAGCATAACAACCCACTTCAGCGGGCTACCATACAGTGCAACACCAAGGCTGGTGAGCAAAGTATTACCCATCTGAGCTGCTGCCATAGATGGATCAGTCGTCGTCGCCATCATTGAGGTGAGCAGTGCGAGCACACCGGTGATTGCAACACCGACTGCCATGTAGTTGTAAACGCGAAGCATGTAGGCGCGCAGACCAGCGTCAAATGCGGCTGCATTGGCATGAGAGCCAGCCATTCCATACCGCGTAGAATTATTGCGGTCGAAGGTCGCCATGTGGATCCTCTCTCTTGTTAAACACGTGTTTGCTGTTGGTCATACCAAACAGCACGGGTGACTGACCCGAGTTACATATCAGCAAATATGGTGGGAAAAAGGGCGTAAGACAAGAGTGCACCCTGCCGATTTTTGTAAAATCGCCCCTTAAAGCAAGGTCTTTTGGTATAAACTTGGTAAAACCGGACCCTATTATTAACCAGTTGTAATGTTGCTGGCGGCGCAAGACCTTAGCCGGAAAATAGAAGAGTTGGTCTGTTAACTCATAATTCTGAGAGATGTGGACTGCATCTGCGTCGATCAACGCTTTTTTACTTGATGCAGTCCACGGAGTTTTACAGATTTCGTAAAACGGGTGCAGGTTTTTCTCCCAACACTCTCCAAGTGCCTAGCAAACCGAAGCCTACTGTGAAGATGAGAGCGCCGATAATGGCGGTGATGGCCGTTACGGGCAGAAGGGTGAAGCTGCCTTCCATCACACCTGTGATGATGAAGTAAGCCGCCAGCGAGCCTGTAAAGAGGGCGAAGATTGCGGTGGTACCACCAAGGATGAGGTATTCCAGAATGTATGCCTTGATGAGACGTCCGCGTGTGGCGCCCAGTGTTTTCAGGATAACTGCATCATAGATGCGGCTTTGATGACCTGCTGCCAATGCACCTGCCAGAACCAGCACACTTGCGAGGAGTGTGATGGAGGAGGCTCCACGGATGGCCCATGCCAGCTGACCGACAAGGTCATTCACCTGTGCGATCGCATCTTTCACTCTGATTGAGGTGATGGTTGGGAAGGCTTGTGTGACTTCCTTCAGTAGGTCAAGCTCTTGTTGCAAGGTGGCTTCGCCCGGCCAGCCGACGGTTGCCAGATGGGTGTGCGGTGCGCCTGCGAAAGTGTTTGGTGAGAAGATCATCACGAAGTTGATGGACATGCTTTCCCAGTCCACCGTGCGGAAGTTCGCAATTTTCGCAGAGATCTGACGCCCAAGCACGTTGACTGTGATCTTGTCGCCTACACTCAGGCCCAGCTCGCGGGCGTTGTCGTCAGAGAAGGAGACGAGCGGTTCACCGGTGTAATCCTTCGGCCACCATTCGCCTGCTGTCACAACGGAGTTTTCAGGCAGGGTTTCAGAATATGTGATGCCGCGGTCGCCGCGCAGGATCCATTCCGCTTCTGGTGGAGCGGGATAGTCTGAGGCAGGGATGTCTTTCAGCGCGACGATGTTTCCGCGCAGCATTGGAACTGCGTTGAACTCTGTGCCTGCTGCTTTTTCAGTAACGAGAGCTTCGAAGGCGTCTTTTTCGTGGTTTTGAATATCGACGAAGAAGAAGCTTGGAGCCTGTTCCTGAGCGGCCTGATTGAGCTCACGGCGTAGGTTGCCATCAATCAGTGCCAAAGCAACCAGCAGTGACAAGCCGAGGCCGAGTGAGAGCACGACGGATGGTGTTAGGGCGCCGGGGCGGTAGATGTTGGTGATCGCCAGACGCAGCTCTGTAGAGCGGACTGTTGGCACCTTCCGCGCTGCGGCCATGATGAGGCGGGCCACGACGAGCAATAGCAGATATGTGCCGGTACATGCGCCGATGAAGATGATGGCGATGGTTTTGTCGTAGGCCATGACAAGGGCAAGGCCAGCAAGCAGAACCAGTGTCACCGCAGCACCTGCGATATACAGCGGCTTTGGATAGCGGCTGCGGGTGCTGACTTCATCCCGGAACAAGACGGTTGGTGCGATGTCATGTGCTCTGCCGAGTGGCCAAAGGGCAAAGGCGAGGGCGGTGAGATAGCCGTACGCCATGCCAAGCAGCAGCTGAAGCGGATAGACCGCCTGTACTGCGTTGATTGGCAGGATGGATTGCAAGGCTGCCATGGCGACAAGTGGAATCAAGGCGCCCAGTGCCATGCCGATGATAATGCCGATAGTGGCCAGCACCATCATCTGAATAAGGTAGACCTTGAAGACAAAGCCACCTGATGCGCCGAGGCATTTGAAGCTGGCAATGACTTCCCGGCGGGTATCCATGTAACTGCGCACAGCGTTTGCCACGCCAACACCGCCCACCACGAGGGACGTGATACCGATGAGCGTGAGGAACTGGGCGAAGCGCTGAATGTTCCGTTGCAGGCTTGGGGCTGCTTCCAACTTGGAGCGGATACGCCAACCAGCATCAGGGAACTGACTGTTTGTCCGGTCAATGGCTTGCTGGAGCTGATCTTCCGGCACGTTGTCGCCCATGCGGACGCGGTACGTGTAGTTGACCAATGAGCCGGGGCGGATCAGGCCAGTGTCTTGCAATGCTTCCTGAGAGATGAGGAGGCGAGGACCGACTGTCATGCCAGACGAGAGTTTGTCCGGTTCCAGCTCAATTGTATCGGCGATGCGGAACTCGGTTTTGCCGACGGCAATCTGGTCACCAACTTCCAGACCAAGGCGTGCCAGTAGGGCAACTTCAGCCACAGCATTGCGCAGGCCTTCTGTTCTGCCGTTGATGGTCGCTTGCAGGTCCTTGCCAGAGGAGAGGTCGAACTCACCAATCAACGGGTAAGGATTATCAACTGCCTTTAGCTCAACCAGTGTCTGGTTACCTGCGGTGTCGGTACGGGCCATCGCGCGCAGGCTGGAGATTCTGGAGATGTCGCCCATACTTTGCAGGTGGGCGAGCTGATCTGGTGTTGCTTCTCGGTGAATGAGAGAGAATGCGAGGTCGCCGCCAAGGATGGCCTGACCTTCTGCTGAAATGCCTTCTGTCAGCGCACGGGAAAAGGAGGCAACGCCAGCAATGGCGGCCACGCCCAGTGCGATACAGGCGATGAAAACGTAAAACCCTTTGAGGCCGCCCCGCATTTCACGCAGGGCAAAACGGGCAGCAAGGCCAAAGCCGGGCTGGAAACCGTTTGAGTTGCTTTGGCTCATTGGGCGCGTACCTCACGCACAGCAGGTGTTTCTTCCTCAACGGTGCCGGAATGCACCCGGATCTTGCGTTGACAACGGTCTGCCAGAGACGGATCGTGGGTGACGAGAACCAGTGTGGTGCTCTTGCGCTCCTGCGCATTAAACATCAGCTCGATGATTTGCTCACCAGTAGTTTCGTCCAGATTGCCTGTTGGCTCATCTGCGATCAGAATTTCAGGGTTGGTGACGAGGGCACGGGCGACGGCAACGCGTTGCTGTTCACCGCCAGAAAGCTGAGTTGGGTAGTGATTGAGGCGGTGGCCAAGGCCAACGGCTTCCAGCTCTTCCTTCGCACGATCAAATGCTTTGAGGTCACCAGAAAGCTCAAGAGGTACAGCGACATTTTCCAGAGCGGTCATGTTTGGGACCAGGTGGAAGGATTGGAAGATGATGCCGACGTTCTGACCACGGAAACGGGCGAGTTGATCCTCGCTCATTGCGCCGAGTTCCTGCCCTGCGGCTTTGACGGTGCCTTTGTCTGCGCGTTCCAGACCTGCCATTACCATGAGCAAAGTAGATTTGCCTGAGCCGGATGGTCCAACGAGGCCGACGCTTTCGCCGGTGCTGATAGAAAGATCAATACCTTTGAGAATATGGGTGCGGCCTGCGCCATGGCCCAGGCTGAGGTGAACGCCGTTTAAGTCTAATGCGGGATTACCTGTCATTCTTCTACCTTGATGTGCAGGCGATGCAAATCTCTGAATTACATCTTATAATAAATTTGTTGGCGGCTCTTGTCGCAGCCGCACTTGGGAAGCATATGGGTAGGGTGGATTGCATCGTCCAGCTCGGTTTGAAAAAATCTAAGGTATTTGAATGTCTGGATCACGAAAAGTTGAAGCTAAATCTGGTGTGCTGCGTTTTTTCAGTGGTGCTGTCGTTGCGCTGGGCCTTGTGTTTGCAAGTGCCTCAAGCGGAATGGCGCAGGATGGAGCCGAGCCGGTGAAGCTGGTTGCCTTCGGTGATAGCCTGACGGCTGGTTATCAATTGCCACCTGAAGATGCCTTTCCCGTAAAGCTGGAGAAGGCTTTGCAAGAGCGGGGCTATAACATCACCGTGGTCAATGCTGGCGTATCTGGTGATACCAGCTCTGGTGGCCTTTCGCGGCTCGACTGGTCCGTGGGCGATGACGTAGACGGAGTGATCCTTGAACTGGGTGCAAACGATGCGTTGCGCGGGCTGGATCCGTCAATAACGCGCAAAAACCTGGATGCAATGCTGGAACGGTTGGGATCACGCGATATTCCGGTGCTGCTTGCTGGTATGATGGCGCCGCCTAATCTGGGTGATCAGTATGGTCAGGAGTTCAACTCCATCTATGGTGATCTTGCGCAGAAGCATGATGCGTTGCTTTACCCGTTTTTTCTGGACGGTGTGGCAGCGGAACCTGAGCTAAACCTTGGTGATGGCATGCATCCAACGGGTAAAGGTGTTTCGATCATTGTCGAAAAAATTCTGCCTTCTGTTGAACTGCTCATCGAACAGGCTAAATCATAAGAGCTGATACTCTTCCTTTTCAGGCTGGAACGCAGAGTCTGCTTTAAAGTATTGACTTACTGCGCCTTCCTGTCGGAAAAACACATCCTACTTTTCGAAGATGTGCTTGGTATGCTTACCAGACCACTTCCTCTGCCCACCTCCATCCATGAGGCAGATTTAGCAAAACAGAATTCGGGGCATGATCCGTTGTCTTTGGACGAGGCTGGATCTTTGTCCTTTATGTCCAATTAGGGCGTGAGAATGAAAAGCAGCTTGGGGCTGCAAATGGGGAATACATGGAATTTCGTAAATTGGGGCGTACAGACCTCAACGTTTCCAGCATCTGTCTTGGTACGATGACATGGGGTGAACAAAATACCGAAGCTGAAGGCCATGCTCAAATGGATTATTCCTTAGAGCAGGGCATCAATTTCTTCGATACTGCAGAGCTTTATGCTGTGCCGCCGAAGCCAGAGACCAAAGGCCGTACTGAAGAAATTATCGGAACATGGTTCAAGAAATCCGGTAACCGCGACAAGGTTGTTTTAGCAACCAAGGTTGTTGGCCGTTCTGCTCAGGACTGGCATCGTGAAGATGGTTCCACAAGCCAGCTTTCTCGTGCACAGATCATGGAAGCAGTGGATGCCAGCCTGAAGCGTTTGCAGACAGACTACATCGACCTTTACCAGCTGCATTGGCCAGATCGCAATGTGTCCGGCTTTGGTTCTGTCAGCACCATCTGGCAGGATGCGGACCCTGCAGAAGACGAAAATGCGATCCATGAGACTCTTGAAGTTATGCAGGGGCTCGTGAAAGCAGGCAAAATCCGTCATTTCGGTCTTTCCAACGAAAGCCCTTGGGGCACCATGAAGTTTGTGCAGGAATCTGAAGCGCGTGGGTTGCCACGGGTTCAGTCTATCCAGAATGCTTATTCTCTGGTGAACCGCTTGTTTGAAGTGGGTGGCGCCGAGATTGCACAGCGGGAGAATGTTGGTCTGCTGGCGTACTCTTCTCTGGCACAGGGGTATCTGACTGGTAAGTACCGGAATGGTGCGTTGCCAGCAGGTGCGCGTAAAACACTGTTCAAGCGCCTTGGCCGTTATGAGAACCCGTTTGGTCAGAAAGCTATTGATGCGTATTGCGACCTGGCAGAAGAGCTGGGTGTTGATCCAGCAGTTATGGCGCTTTCGTTTGCTCATTCCCGTTCATTCGTGACCTCTGTGATCATTGGTGCGACGAACATGGAGCAGCTGGCGACAGATATTCGTGCGACAGACTTTGAGATGACTGACGAGGTTGTGGCACGGATTAATGATATCCATCTGCAGTACTCCAATCCATGTCCGTGATTGGCAGATAGTTCTCTTTTATCTGTAGAGACAGAATTGTGCCGGAGCCTTGTGTGGGCTTCGGCATTTTTTGTTTTAAGGGATGGAAAGAAAATCCCCAGATGTTCGTAGAGCTGTGATTTTCTGCTTGTACTCTGGCGTTAAACGTGAGCTAATTTATCATCTGCATTAGTGGAGGGTCCTGATATGCCTCGCCTTTTCACTGGCCTAGAGCTGCCTTCGGGCACCGGGATGATGTTGAGCCTTATGCGCGGAGGGTTGCGCGGCGCTCGATGGATCGACCCAGAAAACTACCACATCACATTACGGTTTATAGGCGATATTGATGATCGCATTGCTGACGAAGTAGCCTATGAGCTGGCACGGGTGAATCGTGCTCCGTTGACGATCAAGCTGACCGGGCTGGGATCGTTTGGGGGAGCCAAACCACATGCGCTTTGGGCACGTGTTGAGCCCACTCAGGAGCTGGCGGAGCTTCAGGCTGAGCAAGAACGCATCTTGCAGCGGCTCGGTCTACAAGCCGCTCGGCGCAAATATACGCCGCATGTGACATTGGCTCGGTTGAGGGGGACATCCCCTGCAGAGTTGGCACATTGGCTCGAGATACGTGGTGAATTCTCAGCGCCTGCATTCACCGCTGGGCGGTTTGTGCTCTTCTCAGCAAAAGCGGCAGTGGGCGGCGGACCGTATCTGGTGGAAGAAAGCTATCCGCTGGCTGCCTGACTTGATGGGTTGATTGGGAGAGGTGCCGTACTGGTGCACGCGTCTCTATGAGTAGAACCACTTAGGGCAGGTAGGAGGAGACGTTCTTCATTATCTGACTGCTCTGTCTCTCCAGCCGCCATGAGGTTTGGTGTACTAAGCCTGCTGCTGAGTGGGTTCCTGTCAGCTGATAGATGTCCTTGTTCAGGAAGGCGAGCAGTTCGTCTAGTTCCTGACGCGGGACATAACTGAGGGCGCCAGTTACATGCGCGTAGGCCAATGATGCTGGTTTAGCTGGAATAGTGTTAGTCGCTGTTTTCACTCGATATCGGATCAGCTTTGATTTGGGCTCAAGCCGTACAAGCTTTGATTTTGCTTTGAGCGGTTTCAGAGAGGACTTTGCTGGATAGCGTATGAGTTTGCTGTCGGTGGAAATTGGTTTCAATGCATTCTTAGAGGGGGCACTGATTTGAGTAAGGCCCGGGCCAACGGCGCGGGTCTGGGTTAATGCCCAGGTGCTACCAGCTAATGCCAGTGCTGAGCCCACGACAAGACTTGCAAAAATAAGAGGCCGCAACATCGCGCTCTCCAGTTCGATATAAATTAAATAAAAATTTAACTAAAATGTACCGTGCAAATTGCATAATGCAACCTGAGATGGTGAATTTATTAGCGTAAAGTTAAAATCGATAATTTGGTCCGATTGTAAGTTAATTGTATTCAGCAAAAAAATTTAGAAAAATTGCATATGAACATGTTGCAGCCACAGTCATCAGAGAAATTGATCTAAGAAAAACAAAGGATAGAGGTCTGTTTATGGGAATGGATCGACTAATCGAGCAACAAATTCGCCGATCACAGATGAATGGTTCTATGGATCACCTTGAAGGTGCGGGAAAACCTATCCCCAGAAGGTCCGGGACAAATTTCGCTCAGAGCGCACAAATGAGTGTGGTGAATGGAGCTGGTGGTAGCATTCAGGGAGAACTGACTCTGCGCCGCGAGATCTCCACATTGGAAGATCAGCTTAAAGCTGCGACCAAGACTGACGAGCGATTTGAAATAAGAAAGACGCTTATGGATAAGCGCCTTGAACTCTCAGTTTATGAAGAAGCGCGACGGAAATAGTCGCGCTTCCTGTTCTTTTCGGGAAAACGCTTTACAGCTCGGTTTCATCCAGCAAACGGCGTGCGATTACCTGCGCCTGAATTTCTGCTGCGCCCTCAAAGATTGAGAGAATACGTGCATCGCAGAGTACGCGAGAGATCGGGTATTCCTGTGCAAAGCCGTTGCCGCCATGGATCTGCAATGCGTTGTCTGCCGCAGCCCAGGCCACGCGTGCGCCCAGTAGTTTCGCCATGCCTGCTTCCAGATCACAACGTCGGCCACTGTCTTTCTCCCAAGCAGAGAAGTAGGTGAGCTGGCGGGCGATCATGGTTTCGCAGGCGATGATGGCGAGCTTGTCGGATACACGCGGGAAGTTGATGAGTGACTTGCCAAACTGGACACGCTCTTGCGCATAACGCAGGCCAAGGTCCAGAGCGCATTGAGCAACACCGATTGCACGGGCGGCAGTTTGAATGCGGGCGGACTCGAAGGTTTGCATGAGTTGTTTGAAGCCCTGACCTTCCACCTGACCCAGCAGGTTTTCGTCTTTGACTTCAAAACCATCAAACGCGATTTCGTATTCCTTCATTCCGCGATAGCCGAGAACTTCAATCTCACCACCTGACATGCCTTCAGCCGGGAATGGCTCTGCATCTGTTCCGCGAGGCTTTTCCGCGATGAACATGGACAGGCCCTTGTAACCAGGCTCTTCCGGCTTGGTGCGGGTGAGCAAGGTCATGATGTCGGCACGGACCGGGTGGGTGATCCATGTTTTGTTGCCGGAGACTTTCCATGTGTCGCCGTCTTTAACTGCGCGTGTTTTCAGTGATGCGAGGTCGGAACCGGTGTTTGGTTCGGTGAAGACTGCGGTTGGCAGAGTTTCACCAGAGGCGATGCGTGGGAGCCACTTGGCTTTCTGTTCTTCCGTGCCGCCGCCGAGAATGAGTTCTGCTGCGATTTCGGAGCGGGTGCCAAGAGAGCCAACACCGATATAGGCTCGGGAGAGTTCCTCTGAGACCACGCACATGGATTCTTTGCCAAGACCCATGCCGCCGAATTCTTCCGGAATCGTCAGGCCGAATACGCCCATCTCTGCCATCTCATTGATGATCTCAAGAGGGATGTATTCGTTTTTCAGGTGCCATTCGTGAGCAAATGGAGTGACCTTTGCTTCGGCAAACTTTCGCATCTCTTCGCGAATTTGCTCGTAGGTCTCGTCCAGTCCAGTTCCGCCGATGGTGGATTGACCTTCTGCGTGCTGCATGAGTTCTGCAAGACGCGTGCGCAAGGCTGGTTGGGTGCCGTCTGCAATGATTGCTTCAACAGCTTCGGTGTGATGACTGTTGGCTTCACTGCGGCTGATGCCCAGATCAGAGAGGCGAAGGATTTCGCCCTGACTCATTGGTAGGCCGCCAAAGACTTGTGCGGTGTATTCTGCAAGGCCTATGCGCAGGATCAGGCTTTCCACTTCGCCGAAGGTGCCTTCGGTTTCCAACCGTTCGCCATATGCGTTCAGCTGCTTGAGGGCTTCCACATAAGTTGCAAGCCAGGCAAGACCGTGGGTGGCACGCTGTTCCTGCTCCATGAGAGCGGAGGCGATGCGGCCATCCTTCAATACGCGCAGTTTTACGTTTTTGCGCGCGATGCCAAGCAGAGCTTCAAGAGATTTTAGCGCCTGAGCACGTGTTTCTTTCGATGGTGCGACTGCTTGTTCTATTGTATTCACCGTTTCCGACACGGCTTGCCTCCCTCAATCCACTCGGTCATTGTGCACTGCAAACTTAAATGGGATGTGTATTTGTGCAATGCCCTAAAGGTGGGAGCTTTCTTCATGAATATTTCTTGAAGTCCCGTCTATTATCTAACTTGAAACTTACAGAGAGACAGACCAGATCAGTTTTATGAAGAAACGTGGCCTTTGGGGAAAATTGTATCAGGTGCTTGCAGATGCTCTCGGGCATTTTAACTCTGATGATGGCTATGCTGTGGCGAGCCATGTGGCTTTGTCATCGTTGATGGCTCTGTTTCCATTTTTGATATTTGTGGCGGCGTTCTCAGGTTTTCTTGGTCTGAACTCGGTTGCACAAAGTGCGACGGAGTTGATCTTTGATGTCTGGCCCGAACGTGTGGCTGGCCCTGTTTCCGGTGAAATCAAAGCCGTTCTCACTCAGTCACGTGGTGATTTGCTGACCTTTGGTGTGGTCGTCACGCTGTGGTTCTCGTCCAATGGCGTTGAGGCCATGCGAGTCGGGTTGAACCGTGCTTATCGTGTTCGAGATAATCGCAGTTGGTTCTTCTGCCGAACACAATCCATTCTGGCGGTTCTGATTGGAACGGCTGTTTTGATGGTTTCAACGTTCTTGATCGTGTTTGGTCCGCTGGCTTGGGAATGGGCTGTTCATCTGGCACCGGTTATGGAGCAGTTTAGCTACAAGGCGAATATTGTCCGTTATGGCATCACATCTTTGTTGCTGATGTTTGCTCTGCTGGCAGCTCATATGTATCTGCCGGCTGGCCGTCGTAGCTTCTTTGAAGTGTTGCCCGGTATTATACTGACAATGATCCTCTGGATTATCGCTGGTACAGCCTTTGGTGCTTATCTGGCGCGGTGGGCGAACTATGTGTCTTTGTATGCTGGTCTAGCTGGTATTATGACGGCCATCATCTTTATGTATCTGACAGCCGTCATCTTTATTCTAGGCGGCGAGTTTAATGCGGCGCTTATGCGTGTTCGCCGTGTGAACCAGCGTGTTGAGGCTGGTCCTTGTTCTGATGCAGAAGGCTGAGCTTAAGCTTTCTGCTTTGGCCGACAAACTGCGATTGCTACCACAACGATTGCCATGCCAATCAGCTGAATGAGGTTGAGCGTCTCTCCGAAAAGGAAGTAGCTTTCGATAGCCGCTGCGACGGGCGTCAGGTAGAACAGCGTTGCTGTTGTTGACGCGGCTCCATGCTGGAGCAGGTACATGAGCAGCAGGACTGCCCCCACAGACAACACAATGACCAGCCATGCCAGCGCGAAGATCAAATCCCCTGACCAGGTGATGACCCAGCTTTCTGTCATGGACAACGGCAGCGTTATGAGCAAGGCGCCGAAATACTGGTAGAAGATGCCTGTAACCAGATCAGTATTCAATGGCTGACGCTTTTGCCATGTGGTGCCGAAGGCGATGCCAAGGGTTGCCACAAAGGCGGCTGCTACAGTCCAAAGAGGGATCTGCGCAACGCCGCTTCCCATCTTAGGCAGGATCACCAGCACGATACCAACAAACCCGGCGGCCAGGCCGATCCATTGGCGCGGCGTCACATCTTCTTTCAGCAGGAAATATGCAAGTGTGCCGGTGATGAAAGGCTGCAAACCAGTGATGAGAGCGGTTACGCCTGCTGGCATCCCGTTGTCGATGGCCCAGAAGACACCCGAGAGATAGATGCCATGGACCAGCATGCCTGTGATGACGGCATGGAGGACCTGCTGGCGCGTTAAGGCAAAGCTTCTACCAGATAGCCAGATAATGATGCCCATCAACGGCAGGACGAGCAGAAAGCGGAGACTCAAGAACGCAAAAGGCTCTGAGTAGGGCGCTCCAAGGCGTGCACCGATGAAACCGGTGGACCAGAGCAAAACGAAGATAATGGGAACTAATTTGGTAAGCGAGAGCAATGGTGTGTCTTATTTTTATGCGTCCTTAGCACATGACGCTGGGTGGGGTGAGCAACAAAATCATTTGTGCGATGCATTATTTGTAATCTTTAAACGATTTGAACTTATACCTGTGAGGAATAATTAAAAATACTATTAGTAATTTTATCGGTCTAGGGGTCTCCGATGCGAGTAAATTGGAAGCGGGCTATTTCTTCTACGGGAAATAAAGTTTTCTCGTTAACTCGAAATGTAAGTATTCGGTTTCGGGCAATTGCTCTTGGTATTCTGACACTTATCGGATTTGGTGGTGTTGGCTTTGTTTATCTTTGGAGCCAACAGCAAACGGAGGCTGCCTTTCTGCAGTCGAAAGAATACACCGAACTTGCTGAGTTGAGCCAGACAATTGCAATTACCGCAGGTGTGCTGCAATCGACTCAGAAAGATTATGAAAATGTGCCGAGTGACAGTCTGAAAAGTCGATTCGATACGTTGGTTGGTGAAGCGCAGACTGAATTGCAGGAGTTAAATGCGCTCCCAGTTGCCATGGATTATTTCCTTGAGATCTCTGATGCACGGGACACGATTGACGCAATCAGTGGTGCCTTTGAGATGTTGCATGGCTACCAGTCTACGCTTGGATATGATGCGGACCGTGGCTTGCAGAAAGAGCTGTCCGCCGCGCTTTCTCAAGCAGAATCCGCCGTTAAACAAAAGCACAGACGTAGCAAAGACCCTAATACGCTGAAGCTGATGCATACGTTTAGTGATCTGGCGCGTGCGCAACTGGACTATGCGCTTACGGGTAGCCAAAATTCTCTGGGTGCGTTTGAAGTTGCATTCTCCCGTTATGAGCGCACCGTGCCGCGAGCACAAATTGACCCGGCTGTTGCTGAGAAGGTCAAAACCAATATGCTGGCCTACAAGAAGGCGTTTGAGGCTTACTCTAAGGCCTTTGATAAGCGGGCGACGAGTTCTGAGCTGCTGGCGAATCTGTTTGACCTTCTTCCGCCACGGCTTGATGAGTTGAAAAACTCTGCGGTGCAGGGTGCGAATGATGCGCAGGCGCGTCTGACAGAGACCACACAGCAGACAAACCTTTATCTGGGTATTGCAGTTGGTGGTATCGCGCTAACGCTGTTCATTCTTGGCTCTCTCCTGATCTTCGGTATTTTGCGTAATCTGAATGCGTTGCGTAATGCTATGGCATTGCTTGCGAAGAATGATTTGTCAGCTGTGATCCCTCTCAATAAAGGCGGTAAAGAGATTTCCGCGATGGCGCAAACACTTCAGGTGTTCCGCGACAATATTGAGGAGCGCCGGATGCTGCAGGATCAGCAAGATCATGAAAATGCTGAGAAACAGGCTCGTGCCGAGCAAGTCGACAATCTCATTGTTGGTTTTGAGCAAACCGTTGCTGAGGCTTTGAATAGTCTGCATAGCGCTGCAGATGGGCTTGGTGAGGCCTCTAATGATGTGGGATCTGCTGCGGACAACGTATCGAAAGAAGCTGTATCTGCAGGCCGTGCCGTTGAGAGTGCTGCTGAGAATGTTTCCAGTGCATCTGCTGCAACGGAAGAGCTGGCCATGTCTATCAACGAGATTGCTGGACAGGCTGAGCAGTCAACGAGCGTTGCAGACCGTGCGGTTGAAGGTTCCAAGGCAACTGCTGAAACCATGAATCTGTTAAGTGATGCCGCAAACCGTATTGGTGAAGCTGTTGGGCTCATTCGTGATATTGCGAACCAGACCAACCTGCTTGCTTTGAACGCGACCATTGAAGCGGCCCGTGCAGGTGAGCACGGCAAAGGCTTTGCTGTGGTGGCGTCTGAAGTGAAGATGCTGGCAAACCAGACTTCTCAGGCAACCGAAGAAATTGCACAACAGGTTGGTTCCATTCAAGAAGCCTCAGCAGAAGCGGTTGGCGCTATTGGTGACGTGAGTGATGTTATTCACGAAATGAGCCAGATCGCGGCGGCTGTTGCAGCATCTGTTGAGCAGCAGAACGCAGCTATTCAGTCGATTACCGAGAATGTGGCGAATGCGACGCAGAGCTCGCAAGAAGGAGCGAGTGCAATGCAGATGGTTGAAAATGCATCCAGCAATGCACGTAGCACTGGTGGGACAGTGTCTGATCTTGCCGACGCGCTTTCTCGTCAGGCAGATCACATCAACAATACTGTTGGTACATTCCTTGAAAAAGTGCGTGCTGCCTAAAGCAGTTTGCTTTCGTTTCGACGGCTTCAAACTGCTTTGGGGATTTGCCCGGCGTATCTTTTTCTGAAAACCGCAAGGCACTTTTCAGAGATGCGACCTTAAGATCTTCACAAATTTTCATTTTAAATGTGGCGCTTGCTCTGGTTTTTGCCAGGGCTAAGCGCCACATTGCTTTTGCGGTACGGGTTTGTTGAGCAAAGCAGACAATACGGATCTGCTGTGTTGTCTGTCTGCGGCTAATACGGGTTTTGAGAATGATTAATAAGATTGTTGTGGTGGGTGCTGGGCAAGCAGGTGTGCAGGCCGCACAAACTCTTCGACAAAAGGGATATGAAGGCGAGCTTGTGATGCTTGGAAACGAGCCTCAGCCGCCTTATCAACGCCCGCCGCTTTCCAAGAAGTTTCTGAGTGGAGATGTGAAGCCGGATGCGCTGTTTATTCGTCCAGAAGCGTTTTATGAAACCAACAATATCGATCTGAAGGTCAATGCGCATGTTGATAGCATTGATCTGGAGAAGAAGAGTGTCAGGCTGGCAAGCGGTGAAGAGGTGAGTTGGGACAAGTTGCTGCTTGCAACCGGAACCCGCGCTCGCGATTTGCCATTGCCGGGTGCGGAGCTGGAAGGTGTTGTGACGCTTCGCTCCATTGGTGATGTTGAGCTCATCAAGCAACTCTTTGTGCCTGGCAAGAAACTCGTTGTTATCGGTGGCGGTTATATCGGTCTGGAAGTGACGGCTGTTGCAAAGAGCATGGGGCTGGATGTTGTTGTGCTGGAAGCGCAGGAGCGTCTGCTGAAGCGTGTGGTTTCGCCCGATATCTCATCGTTCTTCCATGGTTTGCATTCCGGCAATGGAGCGGAACTCTTTTGCGGAACCGGTGTGACCAGCATTGAAGGGACTGATGGCAAAGTTTCTTCTGTGAAACTTGCTGATGGCAGTGTAATTCCCTGTGATCTGGTGCTTTCTGCAGTTGGTGCAGTACCGAATGCGGAGCTTGCAGAGGCTGCCGGTCTGGACGTGGATGATGGCATTCTGGTTGATGGAGCAGGGCAGACCTCCCACGAGGATGTTTATGCTTGCGGTGATTGTGTTCGCTTCTTCTCAGAGCGCTATGGACGTAGCATTCGTCTGGAGAGCGTTCAAAATGCGATTGATCAGGCAAAAGCAGTTGCTGTTGCATTGACTGATCCCGACCATGATCACAGTCACGACTATGACCCGTTGCCGTGGTTCTGGTCTGACCAGCACCATATCAAGCTGCAGATTGCCGGATTGTCTAATGGATACGATGAGGCTGTGCTTGTGGGGGATACAAGTTCCGACAGTTTCTATGTCGCGTATCTGGAAAAAGGCAAGCTGATTGCGGTTGATAGCATCAACCATCCGCGTTCGCACATGATGGCGCGCCGGGTGATTGGGCAGGAGTGGAAAGACGGCCTGCTTCCACCAGCTTAAGTCGACGATCTTAAAGGCGTGCCAGAGAGAGCTCCGGCACGCTTTTTTAGTCAAACCTCAGCACAAAGGTTGGATGTTGGCTTTAGCGGGTGTTTTCCAGAATAAGTCGGATTACTTCCTGCGGGATCTCCATGTGAACCATGTGGCCGACACGATCGAAAACGTGGCAGGCGATTGGTCCTGGCAGTTTATGGCATTGACGGGTTGGCAGGATCTTGTCCTGTGTGCCCCAGACCACCTTGATTGGCATTGGCATTTCGCCGAGTTTGCCAGTTGGCAGTACGCCCTGACTTTCGCCTTCCAGAATAAGTCCTGATACAGCTTTGAGTGCTTCAGCAGCGCCCGGAGTGGAACGCTGTGTGGCAACATACTCTGCCAGTTTTCTTGGAAGTTCGAATTCAAGACCGACAAACTGTTCCAGCAGGACCTGTTGTTCTACTTCGGTTTGGCCAACTGCGTAACGGCGCAGAAGCTTTGCATTGATCTCTGGACCGAATCCGCCCGGAGCAAGCAAAGTGAGGCTTGCGATACGTTCTGGACTGCGCATGGCGATCAGTGTTGCAATTGCACCGCCCATGCTGTGACCGACTAGGTGGACGCGATCAAGTTTCAACGCATCGAGAGATTTCACCACGGCTTTTGCTGAGCCCACAGCATTGCATGGCTCAAAATCGGCCAGTGCACGTCCGTGAGCAGGAAGGTCAAACGCTATTGTGCGACGTTTGTTTTCTAACTGGACTTGAATATTGCGCCATGTGCTGGCGTCGCCGCCAAAGCCATGGATGAAAATAATTGGTTCTGCGCTTTCAGGGCCAAAGGCGGTGAAAGGCAGGCAGGTTACATCTTGGATACTATCGATATTCATATAAGGCCTCCCATTGGCCGTATTATATGCCCCTTTCATTCAGAGGTTTACCTGTGACTTAGGCTAAGGCAGGATTTTTTTTATCAGCGGACGAACCGATAGAATTGAGCGAAAATTTTGCTTGGCATGAGGAAAATTGAAAAAAGTGAAACAAATGACCCGCGGAAGTGAGGTTTTGCTTGGATATCGATTATCAGATGTTGATAATCAGTCTCAATTTGAAACATATGGAAACTCAGAGGTCCGAGAATTTTTTTTGGTAGAGTTTGTTCTTTCTCGGCGCTGATTTATTTTTAAAATTCGACAGGTCCCGCAGGGTCAGGGGCTATCGCCAATTTCAGGGGGTGACGATGCGAGGACATCTTCGCAAGGGAATATTTGCTGTCATTTGTACGTTGGTTAGCTTTGTGTTTGTAGCACCGGCAAGCGCGGGCAAGCTGTGGAATCCAGACACACGCCAATGGGACATCTTCCCAGATTCTCCTGCTATGGCATCCAACTCAGCTCGCCGTAAGTTCAAGCGTAAGCTGATCACGTACCGCACTAATGAGAAGCCAGGTACCATCATCATTGATACCGAAGAACGCTATCTCTACCACGTGCAGGAAAGCGGCAAAGCGATGCGTTATGGCATCGGTGTTGGCCGTGAAGGTTTTGAGTGGAATGGTACCGAGCGTATCACTCGCAAAGCAAAATGGCCGGGTTGGACACCGCCGGAAGAAATGCGCCGTCGTGAAGCGAAAAAAGGCCGTACTCTTCCACGTTACATGAAGGGTGGTCCAGACAACCCATTGGGTGCGCGTGCGCTGTATCTGGGTGCTACCATCTACCGTATCCACGGTACCACTGAGGACTGGAGCATCGGTCGTGCTGTTTCATCCGGATGTATCCGCATGTTCAACGAAGATGTTTCCTATCTTTATGACCATGTTGATATTGGTGCCAAGGTTGTCGTGAACTAAGTCACGAATGACAGGCTAAGAGCATTAAACCCGGGGTGACCCGGGTTTTTTATTGGGCAGCTGGATGCGGTTTAGCGATAGCCATCTGAGACTGGCCTGCAGCACCCTTTGAGGGTCACTGGTTTTTGTCCAGGCTGTGTGATGGTGGCGACGGCCTCTCCCCAGACGAAAGAGTCCAATGGGGTGAAAGTGCATTGCTTCTCGGAGATAGTCATTTTTAGATCGATGCTTTCATTCCCTGCCTGAAGTAATGTGGCGTTCTTGTCTGTCTCAGCCTTTACTGACTGAAACGGGACGCGATGGAGCAGTCCGGTGATGTTCGAGTAAGTTACGACGCTGGAGTTCCACTCAATGCTCCAAGACGGCTCAGTTCCTCCGCAGACACCCAGAACTGGCAGATTTGTCCCGGTGAATGGGACGGGTATGGCGGCTTTCAGCTTTTGGGCTTCAACCCAACCCTCTATCTCTCCGAGGCTGACATGTTGCCAGCGTAGATCGTCAACCTGCTTTTGTTCACCGTCGGAGTTGAGGATTGTATCTCCCGGCAGTTGAACAATAACAGCTGCATCGTCTGATGGTGCATCGTAGATGGAGAGTAGAACGCCGAGGCTTTGGTCTACCTGACTGTAATAGCCGGGGGGCACTTTGAGTGCCTGGGGAGTGGCTGGTTGCTCAGAGGCCGTGCCTGAGACTGGTGCCTTATCTTTTTGCGAAGAGGGTGGGGTTTCTGATTGTGCCGTGGCTGGCCGTGAGAGCATTCCCATTGAAATGCTGCTCACTAACATCAATGTTAGAAACTTATGAAATGCATTCCCAGAGAAATCTGAGGTCATCTTTTGCTCCTGAGACGCGGATGCTAACATCTCCGCTGCCGCTCGTTTTGTTTTCTCAGGATAGTAGCGGAGTATCGCCTAGGAATTCTTAAGTTGTAAGGTGCTGTTGTTTCTCGTCTTTTGGTTTAATGATGCTTGCAATTCTTTGTCGAGCCCGAGATGGAAGTTTGAAACAGCACCTAGATCACAGGTTGCCTGATGACCGTTTTTCTCTTTTCCGGTGCTGTTCGGGTTGGGTCATTAAGGTAGATTTCGTGATGATGTCCGTTAGGTTTCAGAGAATGTTCCGGGAGAAACTCCTGATGAAGTTTTGCGCAAACATTGCGAAGATCCTCATAAGGACCCTTGTGAAGGATCTGGACTGAACGGCCTTCTGTCAGAATACCTCTTTGCAATGATGCTGGTTTTTCTCCGAGACGCTCTATTGCAGTTTCCACGCCTTGAGCGAAGAGGGTGTCATCGGTCCAGTGAGGCAGGACAATCATCAAACGCCACTTCAACTTATCTTTGTTGCCGGCGACGAGATCGATCATATCGTCGGCCCACCACAGACACTCCAAAGGTGGTTCCACAAAGCGCTTGCCAAGTCGTTTCTTTGTGTCGAGCTTGATGGGGTAGATCACGGTGAAAAGCCATTTGATCGCCTGGGCGAATGCTTCTCCTTCCGGATTGCCATGTCCATCAATCATAGCGAATTGCATGTCGGGAACATCGACAAATGTAAAACGGTCGCTTGGTGGTCGATATAACTCATAGAGTCTGTCTCTGAAATCGGTTGTCGTCATAGCTATGTCCTCATGTGTTCCATGGTTTGCAGGTCATGTAGTCCAGAGTTTTCTGAAGCCAGTCGGCCTCTGATTTGAGCTGAGCGATGGAGTAGTCAAAGAGGGCTTCGACGTGATCAGGCAAAGGTTGTTGGTCTAATTGGATGTTTCCAATTCGGGAGATGTCTTTTTGTATTGCTTCGGCACGCTCGCTTAAAGCGTTAAGGGCTTGGTCTCGTTGCAGCGTCGGCCAATGGATCATGCCCAAGAGGAGGGATGAGTATGTTGGACGAACTGTTGTGATAGCTGAGAGGGTTTGTGCGATGAGAGCTTGGTGGCCTGCCTCTGTCATGAGGAAGCTCTTCTTAGCTTTGGCACCAGTGGGCTTCTCTGAGGTGACGAGGCCTTTCTTTTCCAACTTGCCCAGCACGAAGTAGATGGAAGAGAACCCGATTTGCGTCCACTCGCGCATGCCTCGCTGCTCTATGACCTGCTCCAGCTCATAGCCATGGCGGGGCATCTCGGAGACAAGGCCGAGGACGAGCAGTTCGCTGTCAGTGAGGCTTTCAGACATACTATTCTAGCCTTAGAATAAAATTATATTCTAGTACTAGAATAGGTAGTGTTGAGTCGTCAACGTCTGGCTTTTCAGAGGATGATGCGTGGGGAGGGTTATTGTTTGCGGGTGATCATGACGAGCATGTTGTCGCGTAGGCTGACATGCTGGCGATAGAGCAGGAGGCAGCGGCAGCTGAATTCACTTTCCCGCTTTTGGAAATACTCGGCATAGCGATGAATGTCGTGCCGGTTCACATCCTCGATCATGTAAACGCCATTGCTTGCGAGCAGGTCTACAATGTTCTCGAAGAAGGCAATCCCCGCTTCGTAATGGTGGAGGCCATCATCGATGATCAGGTCGTAGGGCTCTGGCTTTGCGGTGGTTTTGAAGCTTGAGATGCTTTCCGGGCTGGTCTGATCCACCTGATATGTCTGAATGCGAGAATCAGAGAACAAGCATTTTTCGTCGATGTCGAGGCCGGTTATCACAGCATTGGGGAAATAGTCTCTCCAGACGCGAAGGGAGGCGCCGGGCTTACCTTCTTTGCCCATGTTCGAAAGACAGCTGGTGTCATTCGTACCGATGCCGCATTCGAGCACGTTTGCGATCTTGTCGCGACAATGATCGAAAATCATGCTGTAGAAATCGGTGTAGGTGTGAGGCTCCCAGTTGAACTGGGTGGTTTCCGGGCAGTTGGTGCCTTTATCGCTGCCGTACGCATCGCAGAGTTGAGCCAGATAGCTGTTTTTTGTAGGTGCGTAGAACGCTTCAATACGCTGTCCGAGATGCACTTCAACGGATGCTCGTGTTCTTTCCAGTTTGGTTTTTGGGGTGAGCTGTCGGAGGACCTTGTTAAAATCGAGCGTGCTTGAAGTGTTCATGTTTTGCCGCTTCTTACAAATTAGAGCTGAAAGAAGCGTAGATTAACATTCTCAGGTTCTGGGAATACTCCCGCCTTTCTGGTGCAGATTTCCTTGGTGTGAAGCGGGAGGTCGTCTGTAATAAAAAAGGGCCGCCGAAGCAGCCCTTTCTTGAACTTGATTAATGCCGGATCAGACAAGTGCACCGTGGCAATGCTTGTACTTTTTGCCAGATCCACATGGACAAGGCTCATTCCGACCTACACGACCCCATGTTTCGGGATCATCTGACTCACGACCGTCTGGTGCAGATGCTGCACGTGCTTCAGCCAGTTGGCGGTCCGCTTCCATCATCTCGTCTTCACCAGTCATAGGATTGGTGTGATGTGCTTCCATGTGGGAAGGCATCTGCGGTGTTTCCGGAGCCTGCTGCTGAACCAATTCAACCATCATCAACTGTGATGTGGTGGTCTGGCGCAGGGTGCTCAGCATGTTTTCAAAGAGAGTGAAGGACTCCGTTTTGTATTCCTGAAGTGGATCACGCTGTGCGTAGCCACGCAGACCAACTGCAGAACGCAGGTGATCAAGGTTCGCCAGATGCTCACGCCACAGGTTGTCGATGGTTTGCAGAAGAACTGCACGCTCGATCTGACGCATAACGTCTGGACCGTAGTTTGCAGCCTTACTCGCCATAACCTGATTGGCTTCCTTCTTCAGGCGCGCGGTGACTTCTTCGTCTGCAATGCCTTCCTCGTTTGCCCACTCAATAATTGGCAGATCGAGGTTCAGCTTTGTGCGTGCTTCTTCCTGAAGGCCTTCTGTGTCCCACTGCTCAGGGTAAGCGCGTTCTGGAATGTGTGCTGCGACGAGATCTTCGACGAACTCTTCGCGCATTTCCACAACAGCTTCCTGAGTAACTTCAGGGTCCATCATTTCGAGGCGCTGATCGAAGACGACTTTACGCTGGTCGTTCATCACGTCATCGAACTTCAGCAGGTTCTTACGAATGTCGAAGTTGCGAGCTTCCACTTTCTGCTGAGCTTTTTCCAGTGCTTTGTTGATCCAAGGGTGAACGATTGCTTCACCGTCCTGCAGACCAAGCTTCTGAAGCATGGAGTCCATGCGCTCAGAACCGAATATGCGCATCAGATCATCCTGAAGAGACAGGAAGAACTTGGAGTGACCAGGGTCACCCTGACGGCCAGAACGACCGCGCAGCTGGTTGTCAATGCGGCGGCTTTCGTGGCGCTCGGTTGCGACAACGTAAAGGCCACCAGCCTGAAGAGCTTTTTGCTTGAGCGCCTCAACTTCTTTTTTGATGGCGTCTTCTTTTGCAGTACGCTCAGCGCCCTCAGGCATGTCGCCCAGTTCGTTCGCGATACGCATTTCAACGTTACCACCGAGCTGGATATCTGTACCACGGCCAGCCATGTTGGTTGCAATGGTCACAGCACCAGGCACACCTGCCTGCGCGATGATGCTTGCTTCCTGCTCATGGTAACGTGCGTTCAGAACTGCAAAGACCTTCTTTTTACCTGCATCCTTGCCGGTGTACATGCTTGCAAAGCCGAGCGGGTCTGACACATCGATCTGAGTGTAGCCGTTCTTGATGAGCAGATCGGCGAGCATCTCGGATTTTTCAATGGATGTTGTGCCTACCAGAACAGGCTGACCGCGTTCATGGCAGTCATCTACGAGTACCTGAATGGCGTCGTACTTTTCGGCAACTGTGCGGTACACTTCATCGTCGTCATCGACACGCTGAACAGCAACGTTGGTTGGAATATCCACCACGTCTAGGCTGTAGATGTCCATGAACTCTTCAGCTTCCGTCATTGCTGTACCGGTCATACCAGCCAGCTTGTCGTACATGCGGAAGTAGTTCTGGAATGTGATGGACGCGAGTGTCTGGTTCTCTGGCTGGATAGCAGCTTTTTCTTTTGCTTCCAAAGCCTGGTGGAGGCCCTCAGAGAAGCGACGGCCCGGCATCATACGGCCAGTGAATTCGTCAATAATAACGACTTCGTCGTTGCGGACGATGTAATCTTTATCGCGTTGGAAAAGCTTATGCGCTTTCAGACCCTGCTGAAGATGGTGAACAGCTGTCACGTTCTCCACGTCATAAAGCGATTCGCCCTTTAGAAGATCTGCTTCTGTCAAGAGTTGCTCAAGCTTCTCGTTACCTGCTTCGGTGAAGGTTGCGGAGCGAGCTTTCTCGTCGAGTTCAAAGTCCTCTTCAGTCAACTGAGGAATAAATGTATCGATGAGATTGTAGAAGTCTGTGCGATCTTCCAGCGGGCCGGAAATAATCAGAGGGGTACGAGCTTCATCCACGAGAATGGAGTCGACTTCATCCACGATTGCATAATGATGCGGGCGCTGGCACATGGACTCGCGATCATACTTCATGTTGTCACGAAGATAATCGAAGCCAAATTCGTTGTTGGTGCCGTATGTGACGTCTGCTGCATAGGCGGCTTTGCGCTCTTCATCAGAGATGCCGTGGACAATCAAACCAGTTGTCAAACCGAGGAACCGGTAAACCTGACCCATCCATTCGATATCACGTGTTGCCAGGTAGTCGTTCACAGTCACAACGTGAACGCCCTTACTTGTCAATGCGTTAAGGTATACTGGAGCCGTCGCAACAAGGGTCTTACCTTCACCGGTGCGCATTTCGGTGATTTCTCCAGCATGGAGAACCATACCACCGATGAGCTGCACGTCGTAGTGACGAAGACCAAGGACGCGGCGGGAAGCTTCCCGCACGACTGCAAATGCCGGGACCAAGAGGTCGTCCAGCTTAGCGCCGTTTGCCAGTTGCTCGCGGAACTCGTCAGTTTTGGCTCTCAGCTGTTCATCTGTCAGAGCTTCCATTTCCGGCTCCAAAGCAGAAATAGCGTCTACTGTGGGCTTGAGTGTCTTAATCCGACGGTCATTTGCTGAACCAAATATCTTACGAGCGAGTGCGCCGAGCCCCACCATGTGGCGGTCCTTCCTACTTTGGGCGCGCCGGTTTTTTCACGTCGCGGTCGGGCCCTAAAAATCTTCACATTCGTGATCTAACCAGTCAAAACTCTGTGAGTCTGATCTGGGTCACAGCATATTAAACACCTGCGAGTAAAAAAGCAGGCGACAGAGAGATAAGAGTGGGCCGAAAGGTTGTCAACGGCAGTTGCCGTCGCAATATAGTGCTTTGTTGTTTTGCAACTCTTTTTAAACTCTCCATAAACAGGAAAGAAAGTGATCTTATGCTTCGTAAATTTACAGGGATCCTAGGTAGTTCAGTTGCTGTTGCTGCTCTGGTTATTGGGCTGAGTGCAGCGCAGGCACAGGATGCTGATGCGGCTCCAGATCTGGACAAGCCAGTTGCGAAGGTTGGCCAGAGCGTTATTACCGAAGCTGATCTTGCTTATGCAGCTCAAGATTACGCGCAGCAGCTGCAGCGTGTTCCACCAACCGAATGGCGCAAGGTTTTGACCGATGTGTTGGTTGAGATGAACCTGCTTGCAGAAGCCGGCGCAGAAGAAAAACTTGCAGAAACTGATGATTTTAAACGCTTAATGGCATTTGAGCGCACGCGTGCACTTCGCAATGCGTATTTCCAGAAGTACATTCAGAGCGCTATCACCGAAGACGAAGTTAAGGCTGCTTACGAGGCTGAGTATGCCAACTATCAGGGTGCTCCAGAGATCAATGCAGCGCACATCCTTGTAGAGAAGGAAGATGAGGCGAAGGACATCATTAAGCAGCTCGAAGGTGGTGCAGACTTTGCTGAGCTTGCAAAGGAAAAGTCCACTGGTCCTTCCGGCCCTAGCGGTGGTGACCTTGGTTTCTTCGGAAAAGGCCAGATGGTCCCTGAGTTTGAAACAGCTGCTTTTGCTCTGAAACCGGGTGAGTTTACAAAAGAGCCTGTGCAAACACAGTTCGGTTATCACGTAATCCTGAACAAGGAAGCACGCACACAGTCCGCTCCAGCCTTTGAAACGGCTGAAGGTCAGATCCGTCAGGAGCTGGTTCTGACGAAATTCCGTGAAGTGCTTGAAGAGCTGAAAGCCAAGAACACTGTGGAAATCATCGGTGCCGATGCTGATGAAGCGAAAGCTGAAGAAAGCAAATAATAGGCTCGTTCTTATTAGCTCTGCTGATTATTGAAATAAAACATCTTGTTTTTGTAGCCTCGGATGGCTTAGGCCTTCCGGGGCTACTTTTTTGCAGTACAGACACAGTTTTCTTCGGGAGGTTTTCATGTCCGCGACCATTTCTCCACTCGCACCCAAGTCCTATCCAGAACTTCCGGAAGTTAAGGGCGTTCGAATGGCAACTGCTGCAGCTGGTCTGAAGTATGAAGGACGTACTGACGTTCTCCTGGCTGTGTTTGATGAGCCTGCTCAGATTGCTGGTGTGTTCACGACATCTAAATGCACGAGTGCTCCGGTTGACTGGTGTAAGCAGAACCTTTCCAAGGGTGTTGCGCGTGCAATTATGGTCAACTCCGGGAATGCGAATGCGTTTACGGGCAAGAAGGGGCTCGCATCTGTGGAGCTTTCAGCGGACATCCTTTCAAAGGCGAGCGGGTTTGCTGCGGATGAGCTTTATCTGGCGTCTACCGGGGTGATTGGCGAGCCGCTGCCGGCTGAGAAATTTGCTGGTGTGGCTGGTGGCCTGGTGGCTGATGCTGTCGCTGACAAGTGGATGGACGCAGCCAAAGCGATCATGACCACGGATACCTATCCTAAGATGAGCACACGTCGTGTGAAGTTGGGTGATGTGACGGTTACGTTGAATGGTATTGCAAAAGGTGCCGGTATGATTGCGCCTGATATGGCGACCATGCTTGGCTTCTTGTTCACTGACGCTCCGATTAAAGCGCCTGCTTTGCAGAGCTTGCTTTTTGAGTGTGTGGGCGGCTCTTTTAATTCCATCACGGTTGATAGTGATACGTCCACCTCAGACACTGTGCTGTTGGCAGCTACTGGGTCTGCTGGGGGTGACTGGATTGAAAGTGCTGCGGATCCGCGTCTCGCGGAGTTCCGTGAAGCTCTCTCCAGCATGATGCTTGAGCTGGCTCAGATGATCGTTCGTGATGGGGAAGGTGCGACCAAGTTTGTTGAAGTGCGAGTGGAAGGTGCTGAGAGCGATACTTCTGCAAAGCGGATTGCTATGGCGATTGCAAACTCTCCATTGATGAAAACTGCATTTGCTGGCGAAGATGCGAACTGGGGCCGTGTCGTGATGGCTGTTGGCAAGGCGGGTGAGCCTGCTGACCGTGATAAGCTTGCGATCTGGTTTGGCGACATCCGTGTTGCGGTTGAGGGAGAGCGTGATCCTGACTACAGCGAAGAAGAAGCGTCTGCTGTCATGAAAGAAGACGAGATCATCCTGAAGGTTGATCTTGGTATTGGAAGTGGCGGTGCGACTGTCTGGACTTGTGATCTCACCAAGGAATATGTGGCAATCAATGGTGACTACAGAAGCTAAGCGAGTTCAACCTCGCCAACCGAACTGCGATCTGGAAACGGTGTTGAAGCTGGAGCAGGCAAATCTGAATTGCTTTCCCAGCCTCATGGCGCATCATGATGGGAGCTGGATTTCCCGTCTCTCACCGGGGGGCAGTGCGCGCCGTAATAACTCTCTGAATTTTTATGATGCCCAAGACGGTGATGAAGCCGAGAGCCGATTGGATTCTGCGCGAGCACGCTTCAAACGGCTTGAGACGACGTTCCATGTTCGCTGGACACCTTTGGTTCCCACAGATGTGGATCAGGTGCTGACCTCTCAGAAGTATGCTCGTGTTGATGAGACTCTGGTGCTGTCACGATCCATCTGGGGGCTTGGCGATACTGATGTGCCTAAAGGGTACAAGCTCTCCGAAGTCTCACTGAATGAATGGATTTCTAGTTACGCGCAGGTTGACGGTGCAAAGCGTGGGGAGCCTCTGAGTGAAACAGAGCAGGCACTTCATGATGTGCTTTCAAGAGTGACTGTCGAACTGATCGCGCTGGTGCTTGAAACTGAAGATGGTGTCCCAGCAGCTGTTCTGCTTGGTGTGGTGGATGGCGATCTACTCGGCATCTTTAGTGTGAAGACGGCTGAAGCGTTTCGTCGTCAGGGGCTGGCTTACGCTTTGATGTGCGAAGTACAGAGTCTTGGGGCTAAGCGCGGTGCGGAAACTGCCTGGTTGCAAGTGGTGGCAGATAATACTGCTGCTGTAGAGCTCTACGATTCCCTCGGGTATCGAGAAGCCTATGCTTATCACTATTGCAAAGATGCCCAGCCTTAAGAAAATCAGTAAAATTTCACTCGGGACCTTTGGTATGGTTTCCAAAAGGTTTTCAGAGTGGTCCTTTGTGAAACGGGAAAATAAATGAAAATTGTGATGGTTGCGGCGTGCGCCTTGATTGATGCTGATAACCGCATTCTGCTTGCTCAGCGTCCTGAGGGCAAATCAATGGCAGGTTTCTGGGAGTTTCCGGGTGGAAAGATCGAAGCTGGTGAGACCCCAGAGGACTGTTTGATCCGTGAATTATCTGAGGAACTGGGAATTACAGTTAAAAAAGAGTGCCTTGCTCCCCTAAGTTTCGCGAGCCACACTTACGAAGATTTTCATCTGCTGATGCCACTTTACGTTTGTAGGCGCTGGTCGGGCACACCTCACGGGGCAGAGGGGCAAAACCTGAAATGGGTACGGGCAGTGCGTTTACGTGATTATGAAATGCCACCAGCAGATGAGCCGCTGATCCCGCATCTAATCGACCTTGTGTCTTATTAGCGGGAGATCACGGAGAACAAGAGGCAGTAATGGCGTTGAATGAGAAAGCGTATCACAATCAGAAATGTGGATTTACGATTGCTCATATGACCGAAGACGAGCGCGGAGCCGCTGCAGTTGAATACGCCATTCTTGCCGCTTTGATTGTTCTTGCCATTGCCGCTAGCTTGACTGCAATTAGCAGCACGATCTCGGATAACTTCCAATTCATCTCAGATACTTTGCTTGCCGCGATTTCTGGCTAATCAGGACTTAATTTCTTTTGTTCCAAGAGCTTCGGCCAGACTGTGCTTTGCAGAGCCGGGCTTTAGAGGTTTTTGCTGAGATTCATGTGGTGCCCAGCCGGACAGGGATGCGAAAGTGAAGGTTGCACGGATGCGTCCATCTGCATCTGAGTAATCCTGTGCATAGATCTCTGCCGCTTTCATGAAGACCTTCTTGCTTGTCGGTGACTTCAAGCGATCTTTCAAAGGGTTCGTTGCGCCCATTGCGCGCAGATCTCTGATCAAGTCAAACATGGTGTCGTATCTAACGGTTAACCGATCTATGTCGGTTACTGGGAGTGCGAAACCTGCGCGTTGGAGAAGGCCGCCAAGATCTCTGGTATCTGCAAATGGGATAACGCGTGGTGATACGCCTTCACTAACTTCCATCTCGGCGCGCATCAGACAGTCTCTTAACTCCGCAAGGGTATCAGTCCCTAATAAGAGGCCGAGGAAAAGGCCATCTGGTTTCAATGCACGTTTGATCTGGACAAGTGTTCCTGGAAGATCGTCGAGCATCTGCAAGTTAAGTGAAGAGACAATTAGGTCCAGACTTTCCGGTGCGAAAGGCAGGACGGCATCATCTACAATCAAATCAGGATCAGACAGGTTTGAGTCTGCACCGAACAGATCGGCTCGCAGCAGGTGTTTGACTTTTCCTGACGTCTTTAGTGCTTCAAAGATGTGGCCGGTGTGACCGCCGAGATCTACTCCGCAGTCAAACTCTCTGCTGATGAGTTCCAGACGATCTTGCAAATCTGCGGCAGCTGCCTTCATCAGGAAGTCAGCGCCGTCTTGCGCTCTCTTCAATGCAGTCATGCGACGTTGTGCAATGAGTTTACGATCAAAGAGAGTGTGTTCGCTCATGAGGGCGCCTTTGGCCAGATTGTGCTGTGTGTGCACTATTGGAAATTATAACCCCATTGAACATGGAGTGATGTTCGACGGAGGCTTTGTTAGCTTATTTCTTCTGCAGATATATACGGTGAGCACAGATGAGCGACAAGTTTTCTTCTCTGGAGTGGTTGCCTGATGCAGTGGATAGAGCTGAGCAACCGCTTAAACCCAGCTTTCTTGATATGAAGGTGGCCTCTCATTTAAGGCGAGGACTGAACTTTGCTCTGGATGCTCTGTTTCCTCATAGCTGTCCGATTTGTAACGATTTGGTTCAAGGTGAAGGTGGTTTGTGTCTGCCTTGTTGGCAGACACTGGAACTGATATCGGCGCCTTATTGTGAGCGGCTTGGTGTTCCTCTGCATTATGAATTGGGACCGAACGCCTGGAGCGCTGCTGCTCTTGTTAATCCGCCTGATTATGACCGAGCCCGGGCCGCAGCCCTCTACAACGGGCCC
The DNA here is from genome assembly GCF_001623095.1 of Pseudovibrio sp. Ad5. NCBI lineage: Bacteria > Pseudomonadati > Pseudomonadota > Alphaproteobacteria > Hyphomicrobiales > Stappiaceae > Pseudovibrio > Pseudovibrio sp. Ad5. The sequence goes on from NZ_LMCH01000006.1 coordinate 145,822, forward strand.
GCGCGCGAGCTGGTGAAGCGGTTTAAGTTTTATGGAGAGATCCGGTTATCGAAGTTTCTTGCCAGGTGCATGCTCAATGCAGCGGCAGAACTTGTCGCTTCTGAGAGTTTTCTTATTCCAGTTCCTCTCCACAAGTCGCGCTTACGTGAGCGCACCTATAATCAGTCTGCTTTGCTGGCGAACGACGTTGGGCGTCATTTAGAGGGGCAAGTGCTTCTTGATGGCTTGGTTCGAACTCGGCGTACTAACCAACAAGTCGGCCTCAAGCGAGGGGCACGGACAGCTAATGTGAAAGGTGCCTTTGCAGTTGCGGATCATTTCCTGTCAGAGGTATCTGGTGCTCATGTGGTGCTGGTTGATGATGTGCTGACGACAGGGGCAACTGTTGAAGAATGTGCGCGGGTTTTGAAGGCTGCGGGTGCGGAACAGGTTGATGTACTTGTTTTTGCTCTGGTCGATCCTGAAAATATGTCTGATGATAGTGATTGAGTGTTGTTGAGGGACTGTCTTAGCCTATGCGATATAACGAAGTGATCAACTTGAGTTGAGGTGGACTTGCGGTTTACTTGGACGTGAGCCATATAGACTTCAGTTTTGATGGCTGAATTTCTATTGGCCTTCGCTGTGTATCCAAAGGACAAGAATATGGCTCAAGTTACTATCTACACCCGTGATATGTGCGGTTTCTGTGCTCGCGCAAAAAGACTTCTTGATGAGAAGGGTGTTGATTATAAAGAATTTAACTACAGCGAAGATCCAACGATCCGTAAGGAAATGATTGCCAAAGCAAATGGTGCAAACACATTCCCGCAGATCTTTATCGGATCTGAGCATATTGGTGGTTGTGATGACCTGTTTGCATTGGAGCGCCGCGGACACCTTGATGGTCTGCTGAGCGTTGGTCTTTAAAGAAGCTTAGGAGGCGTATTGCAAACTACGCTTTGAAAGTGAGAATTGATGACAAGTTTTGTGGCTGCATGTGTCCAGATGAGAACGGGACGAAACCCGCTCGAAAATCTTGATGTCTGTGAGGCGTTGATAAGAGAAGCTGCTGCTGAAGGCGCGGTTTATGTGCAAACGCCTGAGATGACCAATGTGCTGGAACGTAGCCGCAAAGCGCAGCTTGCTGCCTCCAGTTTCGAAAATGATGATCCGTTTTTGAAACAACTGGGTTTGCTTGCTGATGAGTTGAATATCTGGGTCCATATCGGATCTCTGGCAATTCGGCTTGAAGGTGACAAGCTGGCCAACCGCGGCTTTATGATTTCTCCTCAAGGAGAGATCACCGCTCGTTATGACAAAATCCATATGTTTGATGTGGATTTGCCAAATGGAGAAAGCTGGCGCGAGTCTGAAAGCTACAGTGCAGGCAATGTGTCTCCTGTTATTGATCTTGGTGTGGCCAAGCTTGGAATGGCGATTTGCTACGATATTCGTCAACCAGCGTTGTTCCGCGAGCAATCAAAGGCTGGCGCACAGGTTTTGACTGGTCCGGCTGCTTTCACCAAGCAAACAGGTGAAGCGCATTGGCATGTGCTGCAACGCGCGCGGGCGATTGAAAACGGTGCCTTTGTTGTGACTGCTGCGCAAGGTGGAACACATGAAGATGATCGTCAGACCTATGGTCACAGCTTAATGGTTGACCCTTGGGGGCAAGTGATCGCAGAACTTGATCATGATGCACCAGGTGTTTTGTTGGGTGAACTTGACATGGCTAAAGTGGATGAAGCACGTCGGCGTGTTCCAGCCATCAAGAATGCGCGTGAGTTTTCCGTAGCAACTGTTTCCCTCAATGGGGAGATGGTCAGTTGATTAACTATTCACTTGCCTGCGATGATGGGCATGAATTTGATGGATGGTTCCGGAATTCTGGCGATTACGAAAAGCAGAAAGAATTAGGTCTGGTCACGTGCCCGTTTTGTGACAGTGCATCGGTCCATAAACGCTTGATGGCGCCGAATGTTTCTACATCGAGAAGCCAGAAGAAGGCTCAGGTTGAACATCAGGTTTCGCAGGCCGTTGCTGCTGCTCAGGCAAAAGCTACAGAAAAGGCCACGAGTGAACCAAAGCCCGGCGGTGGAACTGCGCCAGCAAGTTCTGAGCAATCTGTTGCCACGACAACTCCAGCTGTTGATCTGCAGAAGGTTCCTGAGAAAGCAAAGGAGCTGGTGGAAGCTCTGCGAGAGTTCCGCAAACAGGTTGTGAGCAACTCAGAGTATGTTGGCGACAAGTTTGCTGAGGAAGCACTTAAGATCCACTACGGCGAAACTGAAGAGCGTGGGATTTATGGAGAAACTACTCCCGATGATGCTCAGGAGCTTTTGGAAGAGGGTATTGAGCTGATGCCGCTGCCGGTGCTGCCAGAAGACCGCAACTGAATTTTTATGCTGTCATGATGGCAGAACGAAAGGCGCCTCGTTTAGCAGGGCGCCTTTTTTGTTCTGTTACTCAATCAGGCTGACACGTCTTTTCTGCCAGGGGCTCGGGGGGCGGAAGGCTTATCTGCGCTCTTTGCCCGGCTGCGTGTGCTTGTTGACTTGCGAGGCACTCTACGGCGAGGTTTAGCCGGAACTTTTGTTGGTGCGGCCTGTGCCATTGCCTTCAAATCATCAATGCTCGTCAAAGCTTCTGATGTTGCCTTCTGTGTTTTGGAAACCGTGCCCTTCATTGTAGAGGACATCTGGTTCATCTGGCGGGCGCCTTCCTGACGGCAATCTTCAAAAGCTTCCTGCATGAAGTCGCTGGCAAGTTTTGAGAATTCAATGCCAGTTGGACAATCCCAGATCTCCTGAACGAAATCTGTGTTGGCTTTCATGCGCTTGTTAAAGAAGGACATGTTTGCGTGCATGATTGCCTGATAGTTCTCAAGCATGGACTTGTTGTTGGAAATTGCGTGCTCCAACGCTGTGTTGGAAAGTTGGTCTCCGCCCTGTGCCCAAAACCAGCCTTGCCAAGGCAGTCCATCTGTCGCAACGGTCCAGCGGTCCATTGCTTCTTTCATTTCTTTGTCGATGTTTAACATCGTGTCTCCTCCGGACTTTGATCAAGTTCTCGGGCGGCGATCTAGGTCTTGAGACAATATTCTTCGAGCGATCAGGGAGTTTGGAAGAAGCTCGTTTGCCGGTAACTTACGCCGCGTACACCCTCCTGTTTATAGGCGCTAATATTGGCAAAATGATATTCTGGATTCTAAGGGATTTCAGCGGCTTTTTTCTGAAGAACTAGTTAAATTTGCAGGCGTAGCTACGTATCCAGCCAGTCCTGAATGAGTTCGCTGGTGTGGACCGGGTGTTCCAGAGTAGAAAGATGGCCGCAATCCGGGATGATGTGAAGTTTGCTATTTGGTATTGCATCATGCATTTCGCGGCATCTATCCAGAGGAAGTAAGCTGTCTTCTTCGCCTGCGACGATCATCGTCGGGCACTGGATTGCCGTTAGACCTGGTCTTTGGTCGCGGCGGTTGATGATTGCGTTTTGCTGCTTCAGGAAGTTATCAGCGCCAATATCAGCAGCCATGTCGAAAACCACTTGCCGAAGCGCTGTATCGTCGTGGCGGGCAGGGTGGACAAGTTGAGGGTATTGCATGGAGGCGATTTTGTGGAAGCCTCCCTTCCTTGCAATCTCCATCTGCGTATGGCGAAGCTGTGTCTGGGCCGCAGTGTCGTCTCTGGCATTGGTGTTTATGAGGGCAAGACGGCTGACACGATTAGGAGCCAGTCGAATCACCTCCAGAGCGACGTAACCCCCCATGGACATGCCGAGGAGAGCGAATTTTTCCGGGGCGTGTTCCAGCAATCTCTTTGCCATGGCTTCAATGGAATCCATGTCGCAGGTTTCGGCAATGATGATTGGACGCTCTTTCAGAGAGTTGATCTGAGGGCCAAACAAAGTGCCGGTGCTGGTAAGGCCGGGAATGAAAGCGACAGTTTCGGCAGGTGCTGTTTCTGGCATTTTCATTCTCCTTAATAATTGGATGCCAGCTGCTACTCTGGCTTTCGAGCTATTACCATGTAGTTTACATCCAGATCGGTTGTTCTGGACCAGCTGTCTGTCAGCGGATTGAAGCTCACACCGCAGCGCTCGTAAATGTTCATGCCGGATTCATTGAGGGGTGCTTCCAGTTCTTCCGGGCGAACCAGCTTCTCATATTGGTGGGTGCCTTTTGGCAACCAGCGGAGAACGCGCTCAGCCGCGACAATCGCGAGGGCATAGGCTTTCAGAGTTCTGTTGATAGTTGCAACGAACATCATTCCACCAGGACGCACAAGATCTGCACAGGAGTTCATGAACAGTGGAACGTCTGCAACATGCTCCACGACTTCCATGTTGAGCACGATGTCGAATTGTTCGCCTGCCTCAACCAGAGATTCAGCGGTTTGTGCGCGATAGTCGATGTTGAGGCCGGATTGCTGTGCATGAAGTGTGGCGACTTTGATGTTGGTTTCAGATGCATCTGCTCCAACAACGGTTGCGCCCATGCGAGCCATGGGCTCAGCGAGTAGGCCACCGCCGCAGCCGATGTCCAAAATCCGTAGGCCTTCTAATGCCTTAGGGGATGTTTCGTCTCGACCAAAGTGGTCACAGGCATACTCCTTGATATAGGAGATGCGAACTGGACTGAATTTGTGGAGAGGGCGAAACTTTCCAGTCGGATCCCACCATTCCGATGCAATTGATGAGAAATGCGCAACTTCCGCCGGGTCGATTGTGGTTTGTGCCGGGTTTTTGGCGGCGTTGCTTGGTTTTTGCGCGGTGCTCATAGCTCAACTCTCCACTTTCATCCCGGTACTGGTGGGTCTAATCGCGGTTTTTGTCAAGCCGCTGGTTGCGATAGAAGGGCGCTAGTTGTATGGATTAGCGCCGTTTGTAGTGATGATCGGTTCATCACAAAGGCCCTCGGAGGAATTTGGGAAGCGATGGCCCGTTTGGTTATGAAGTTTGGCGGCACCTCCGTTGCCGACCTAGAGCGTATTAGAAATGTTGCGCGGCATGTAAAGCGTGAAGTGGAAGCAGGCAACCAGGTTGCTGTTGTCGTGTCCGCTATGGCTGGCGTGACGAATACCTTGGTCGGTTATACAAGAGATGCTGCAGCGCTGCATGATGCGCGTGAGTACGATGCGGTTGTTGCCTCTGGTGAGCAGGTAACTTCTGGCTTGTTGGCGATTGTGCTGCAAGACATGGGTGTGGAAGCGCGGTCCTGGCAAGGATGGCAGATTCCTATCCGTACGAATGAAGCCCATGGCGCAGCGCGTATTGAGAGTATTGAAGGTCAAACTCTCATTGAACGCCTAGAGCGTGGACAGGTTGCTGTTTGTGCCGGTTTCCAGGGCGTTGCCCCGGACAACAGGCTGGCGACACTTGGACGTGGTGGTTCTGATACCAGTGCAGTGGCAATTGCTGCTGCCATTCAGGCAGACCGTTGTGATATCTACACGGATGTGGACGGTGTTTATACGACCGATCCGCGTGTGGTGGCCAAGGCAACCCGTTTGGAACGTGTTGCATTTGAAGAGATGCTGGAAATGGCTTCTCTTGGTGCAAAGGTTTTGCAGGTCCGCTCTGTTGAGATGGCGATGGTTCACGGCGTTCGTACGTTTGTACGTTCCAGCTTTGATGATCCGGATGCCCCGCAGATTAGCGCTGATGGAACACCTGTAGGTACACTTATTTGCGACGAGGACGAGATTTTGGAACAACAAGTCGTCACTGGCATCGCTTACTCAAAAGACGAAGCACAGATTTCTATCCGCAACGTTGCTGACAAACCTGGCATTGCGTCCAGAGTGTTTGGCCCGTTGGCAGAAGGCAACATCAACGTAGACATGATCGTCCAGAACATCTCCCCAGATGGAAAGACGACCGATATCACCTTTACCGTTCCAGAGAGCGATTACGAGCGTGCGCGCAAGGTAATTGAGGAGAACGTCGAGGAAATTGGCTTCGAGAATATCGAAGGCGCTACTGATGTTGTAAAAGTTTCCGTAATCGGCATGGGTATGCGTTCGCATGCCGGTGTTGCAGCTCAGTGTTTTGAAGGCCTGGCTGAGAAGGGGATTAACATCCGCGCGATTACGACATCTGAGATTAAAATCTCTGTTCTGATCGATTCCGCGTATACGGAACTTGCGGTTCGTACTCTCCATTCGCTATACGGACTTGACGGCTAGGTATCCTACTGTCGAGAATATTGTTGTGTCTTGGACAACTTCCAAGGCACAACGTGGCCTGTTAAAAAGGCCAGCAGAATTATAGGTAGGGCGGAGCATGCGCAGCAGCTTGGCCGGACCGCGCGTACTCCTCCGTAAGCTTCGTGAAGTGATGGCGGAGCCGATTAATGCGCAGGAACGGCTCGACAAGATTGTACGTCTGATCGCGGCAAACGTGGTTGCGGAAGTGTGTTCCGTGTACATTTTGCGCGCGGATGGGGTTCTTGAGCTGTATGCGACAGAGGGCCTCAATAAGGATGCGGTTCACCATACTTCTCTGAAGGTTGGTGAGGGTCTTGTTGGCTTGATTTCCTCTGATGCCAGACCGCTGAACCTACCAAATGCGCAGGCGCACCCGGCGTTTGCCTATCGTCCGGAAACGGGCGAAGAGAATTATAACTCCTTCCTTGGTGTGCCGATCCTGCGTGCAGGACGTACGCTTGGCGTGCTTGTTGTTCAGAACAAAGACCACCGGACCTACTTTGAAGACGAAGTAGAAGCCCTGCAGACAACTGCGATGGTAATCGCAGAAATGGTCGCGGCGGGTGAGCTGGAAGCGATTGCGCAGCAAGGCACAACGATTGATGTGATCCGTCCGATGCATCTGAAGGGTGTCGCTCTTGCTGATGGCATCGGCCTTGGACATGTGGTTCTGCATGAACCGCGTGTGGTTATCACCAATCTGATTGCCGAGGATGCGGACACTGAAAAGAAGCGCCTCGAAGAATCTGTTACGCGTTTACGTCAGTCGCTTGATCATATGCTGGCTAGCGGTGAGTTTTCTCAGCACGGTGAGCACCGTGAAGTTCTGGAAGCTTATCGGATGTTTGCCTATGACCGTGGCTGGATCCGGAAGATTGATGAAGCAATCCGCAATGGTTTGACGGCTGAAGCTGCTGTTGAGAAAGTTCAGAGCGATACACGCGCTCAGATGCTCCGGCAGACAGATCCGTATTTGCGTGAGCGTCTGCATGATCTTGATGATCTGGCGCACCGCCTCATTCGGGAGCTGATGGGCAAGAACCACAGCGGCGAAGATGATCTGCCGAAAGACGCCATCATCATTGCGCGTAATATGGGTGCAGCTGAGCTGCTGGACTACGATCGGGATCGCATTCGCGGTCTTGTTCTGGAAGAAAGCGGCCCGACAAGTCACGTCACCATTGTTGCGCGTGCGCTTGGCATTCCGACAGTTGGGCAGGTTGAAGACATTGTTTCCTTAGTGGAAGCGACTGATGCCATCATCGTGGATGGTGAGATCGGCCAGATCTTCCTTCGTCCAGCCAATGATGTTGAACAAGCTTTTGCTGATAAGGTTCGTCTGCGCTCCAAGCGTCAGGAAATTTATCGCCAGCTTCGTGATGAGCCAACTGTTACCAAAGACGGTGTGGACGTTAAGCTTCAGCTGAATGCTGGTCTGCTGGTTGATTTGCCAAGTATGGAAGATGCTGGCGCTGATGGCGTTGGGCTTTTCCGTACTGAGTTGCAGTTTATGGTTGCCTCTGCTTTCCCACGAATGCAGGAGCAGCACACACTGTATTCCAAGGTGCTGGATGCCGCTGGTGACAAGCCTGTTACTTTCCGCTCTTTGGATATTGGCGGTGATAAAGTTTTGCCTTACCTGCGTCTGGCGCAGGAAGAGAACCCTGCGATGGGCTGGCGTGCAATTCGCTTTGGGCTGGATCGTCCGGGTTTGTTGCGTACCCAGATCAGGGCAATGTTGCATGCAGGGGCAGGGCGCTCTTTGCGCATCATGTTCCCTATGGTGGCTGATGTTTCTGAATTTCAGCAGGCGCGGGATTACGTTGAGCGTGAGCTGAAGCACTTGCGACAGCATGGCCATGATACGCCAAAAGAGCTGAAGCTTGGTGTCATGCTGGAAGTTCCGGCGCTGCTCTATCAGCTTGAAGAGATCTACAAGGAAGTGGATTTCGTCTCTGTTGGTTCTAACGATCTGTTCCAGTTTTTCTACGCGGTTGATCGTGGCAATACGTTGGTTGCGGAGCGGTTTGAAGCTCTGTCTCCTAGCTTCCTACGGGCGCTGCGCATGATCGTCGTTATTGGCGATAAGATGGATACGCCGGTTACCCTTTGTGGTGAGCTTGGTGGTCAACCCCTTGCTGCGATGGCCTTGCTGGCGATCGGATATAGAAATCTCTCTATGTCGCCTGCTTCTATTGGTCCTGTTAAGGCGATGTTACGCTCTTTGGATCTATCAGCACTTTCAGAAGAGTTGCTGAAACAATTGGAAGCGGGTAAAGGGACGGACGACATTCGCGAGTTCCTGGCGAGCTTTGCATCCGAAAATAATATTCCGGTATAAGCAGCGTAGATTTCGATTGCCGCAGACCCGAGAGGCTGTCGCGCTTTTAAATTAGTTGCCTAACGCTTGAGGAGTTGCCGCGAAATGCTGGCACCAGAAAAACTAGACACACTGCTAGCACGCTTTGAAGGTATTGAGGCCGAGATGGCATCTGGTCCTGCACCGGATGTTTATATCAAGCTTTCAAGGGACTATGCGGAACTCGATCCAATTGTGAAGTCCATTCGTGAACTTCGCAAAGCCGAGGGTGATCTGGAAGGTGCGGAAGCACTGTTGGCAGACCCTGAAAGCGATGCGGAGATGAAAGAACTTGCGCAGCTTGAGCGTGATGAGCTGACAGGCGTTGTCGAAGAGCTGACCCAGCAAGTTCGCATTGGGCTTTTACCAAAAGACAAAGCGGATTCTCACGACGTTATTCTTGAAGTGCGTGCCGGTACAGGTGGTGACGAGGCTGCGCTGTTTGCTGGTGATCTCTTCCGTATGTATCAGCGCTTTGCAGACAATAATGGCTGGAAAGTTGAAGTAATGTCCTCTTCTGAAGGGGACATGGGCGGTTTCAAAGAAATCGTGGCGGCTGTAACTGGTCAGGAAGTGTTTGGTAAGCTGAAGTTTGAGTCCGGTGTTCACCGTGTGCAGCGTGTGCCTGAGACTGAATCCGGTGGCCGTATTCACACGTCCGCAGCGACCGTTGCGGTTCTTCCGCAGGCTGAAGAAGTGGACGTGGAGATCAATCCTGCTGATTTGCGCATCGATACCTATCGTGCATCAGGCGCAGGTGGTCAGCATGTGAACACGACCGACTCCGCTGTTCGTATTGTGCACAACCCGACCGGAATTGTAGTTGCTGTGCAGGATGAGCGCTCTCAGCATAAGAACAAAGACCGCGCGATGAAGCTGCTGCGGGCGAAGATCTACGATGTGGAGCGTGAGCGTGCTGCGAATGAACGGACCGAGGCCCGTCGTGTTCAGGTTGGTTCCGGTGATCGTTCTGAGCGTATCCGTACCTACAACTTCCCTCAGGGTCGTGTGACTGATCACCGTATTGGTTTGACGCTGTATAAGCTTGACCAGATGATCGCAGGCGAAGCTACGGGTGAAGTGATTGATGCTCTGATTATGGACCATCAAGCGAACTTGCTCGCCGATGAAGGACTTTAATGTCCGGCCTCTTCGATAATTTCGACCTCAAAAATGTGCAGGCTTTGTACCTAGCGGTGCGGAGCCTGTTTCGTGATGCAGGTCTGCTTGAAGCTGATCTGGATGCACGCGTCCTTGTTGCAGAAGCCTTTGGAATTGAGCCGAGAAACCTGATCCTTGAGTACGATCAGGCGATCAAACCCGAGACGCTGGTGGTTGTTTCCCGATATGTGGAAGAACGTCTTGCCGGAAAGCCCGTAGGTCGCGTTCTGGGAAAGCGGGAGTTTTGGGGGCTGGAGTTTTCGTTGTCTTCGGCAACATTGGAGCCGCGGCCAGACACAGAAACGCTGGTTGAAACTGCGATTGCGTTTTGTCAGGCCCATGGCGGCTTGGAAAAAGAATGGGTTTTTGCAGATATTGGAACTGGCACAGGAGCGGTCGCGATCGCACTCCTGACTGAATTGCCCAATGCAATTTGTCTTGCTGTTGATATCAGTGAAGAGGCTTTGGAGACTGCGCGACAAAACGCAGCAAACAACAAGGTTCTTGACCGATTTATCCCTGTTCGCGGTTCTTATCTGGATACACTGAGCGGATCTTTTGATTTTATTGTGAGTAACCCGCCGTACATTCGCAGCTCTGTAATTGAAGGGTTAAGCCATGAAGTTAAGCAGCATGACCCTATGCTGGCGCTTGATGGTGGAGTGGATGGTCTTACTGCCTATAAAGAATTGATAGGCAACGCTAAACGAGTTCTTAAGAGAAATAGTGGACTTCTTATGGAGATCGGGTTTGATCAAGCCGATGAACTTTCAACTCTTGCGAGGGAACTCGTAGGATTGGAGGCTTGTTGTGAACATGATCTGGCCGGTCAACCAAGGGTGATTGTTGTAGTTTTTCCATGATTGGCGAAGAATTCAATTATCTGGAAAAAAGCCCTTGGAAAATACGTCGGAACGAGATAGTTTCATCTCGCCGACAAGCGATACCAGCTAAAAGCTGAAAACGATGGGGATGGGCACTCACTGACTGTGAGACGAGCCTGGCAGAGACGTCGGTTGATAGTTTCAAAGCAGATAGTTGAGCAACCCCTCGTATCGTTGAACTGAGAGAGCAATGCATTTGTATTGCTGCGATCAGATGTCGGATATCGCATTGAAGCAGTTATACGATCGAATGCGATTGCATTTCGATGTTGATAGCCTTTGTGCTCATCAACACGCAGGCTTATTAACGGCATTTGGAATCCGGGAGACCTTACTCCCATGAACCTCACAGTTAGGTTCGATTGCTATTCCGGAAAGTTAACGGCAGAATGAGACCAGGAAATCAGAATAACAAGCGCATGCGTGGACGGGGGCGTAAAGCTCCAAATCCATTGACACGTACTTTTGAGTCAAATGGACCGGACGTTAAGATCCGAGGTACCGCATTGCATGTTGCTGAAAAGTACCAGCAACTTGCGCGTGATGCTCAGGCCTCCGGGGACCGTGTAACCTCCGAGAACTACTATCAGCATGCAGAGCATTACCAGCGCATCGTCGCTGCGGCTCAACCCCAAAGCACACAGACTGCTGCTCCTTCTGCGCGTACAGAAGACGAAGCTGCACCTGCTGCTGTTGAAACTCCAAACGCTGTGGCAGCGACTGAAGAGCAAGAGGTTGCGGTTGCAACCCCTCAGCCTGTGATCGGTCTGGATACGCCTCAGCCGTTTATCGAAACAGCTCCAGCGGCTGACGAGAATGCAGAAGCTTCGGGAGACGCATCTGCACCAGCTGACGAAGATGATGGCAAAGCACGCCGTCGTGTTCGTGGCACTCGTGGTCGTGGTGTTCGTCGTACACCTTCCTCATCCTCCGCAAGTGCAGCAGCGCCAGCTGAGGCACCAGAAGGTGGTGAAGATGATGCAGCTTCTACGAAGCCACGTCGTACGCCTCGTGCTCGCACACCTCGTGCAGCTCGTTCACAGCGTACCCGTACAGCTCGTGTTCCTGCTGAGGATGCACCTGCATCTGCACCAGCACCTGCGGCTTTGGAAACAACCGGAGACGGTGAAAGCTAAGCGCGTCTGATGATGTGCTTGCTGGCTCACTGGTTTGCCGGAGATCTATGAAAAACCCCGCTCAAAAGGCGGGGTTTTCTTTTTTGCTGACTGGCAAATAGTTCGTTGTGGGTGCTGGCTTACTCAATGATGAGTGTGTCACCGACGGAAAGTGTGCCGTTGTTGAGCACTTCCAGATAAATACCAACATCCATATGCCCCAGTGAACCATGAAGAGCCTTGTTGATGTTGGTATCGCGCTCGGCTGTGACTGGATTTACATCTACGGCAGCGCAGCGGCGGGTGCGTTTCGCGAATTTGAACTCTACGCCTGAACTGGAACGGATTTTCTTGTCGGCCCAGTCAAACTCCTCATAGGCTGCCAAGCCTTCAACATAGATGTTGGCGCGGAAGCGTCTTGGATCAATCTCCACACCCAAAGTCTCAGAAAGCGCTTTCACGCTGGCCAAATTTACGACATGTACGAAATTCTCAGCAGTATCCGTGAAAGCATGGTCGTCTGCGTGGCGGACTTTGAGCGGGCCAGCGGCTTTCTCACCCATGTGTGCTGTGAAGTAGGCTGCGAGTGCATCCTGTCCTTCAGCTGTTTCCAGCGGTAACGTGATGTCTTCACTCTCTGGCTTGGACAGAGTGATGCTTTTGTTTTCCAGATCGTATGTGCATTTGACCTGCGCCACGTCTTCATAACGAACCAGCACTAGAAATTTGCTTTTTGAGATGTGCTGAGGGGCTGCTGGATCAAAGCCGCATGGACCATTTTCAATCGCATAGGCACGATCCAGCGGGAAGACAGCTCCGGCTTCTACTGTGGTGGTCTGAAGTGGATGAGCCGTTAAGCCTTTAACTGGATGTGTTGCGAGTGCGGTGATATGCGCAGGCGAAAAAGTCATATTAAATTCCGTTGTTTAAGCTATTCGAAACTATGAGGAACAAAGGATTGTGGCAAGATCTTGCGAGGACCCTCTTTTGTCGGCAGTTTGAACTACTATATGAAGAGTGCAGGGGGAAGTCTCCTGCTTCGGGTGCTCTTTATGAGGCTCGGATCCTCCCAAAATGCTTTGTCATGCTTCGGGTGACACGGCACATAGGAGTTATATATGGACTTTGAGAAATACACCGACCGTGCGCGTGGGTTCATTCAGTCTGCGCAAACATACGCTCTGGGACAAGGGCATCAACAGTTTACTCCCGCACATATTTTAAAGGTCTTGCTGGATGACAGCGAGGGCATGTCTGCTGGTCTTATTGAACGGGCCGGAGGACGTGTGCAGGATGTCCGCCTACAGATTGAGACAGATCTGGCTGCGCTTCCTAAAGTGAGTGGCGGCAATGGGCAGCTGTACCTAGCGCCTGAAACCGCTCGTCTTTTTGAGCAAGCCCAGAAAATTGCAGAAAAAGCAGGCGACAGTTATGTCACCGTTGAGCGGCTGCTGCTTGCGCTTGCTATGGATAAAGACAGCAAGGCAGGTAAGGCTCTCGCTCAAGGTGGTGTCACGCCAAACGCACTGAACGAGGCTATCAACGAAGTGCGTAAGGGCCGTACTGCGGATTCCGCATCCGCTGAAAACCAATATGACGCCCTGAAGAAGTTTGCTCAGGATCTGACTGAAGCTGCCCGCGACGGTAAACTCGATCCTGTGATTGGCCGTGATGAGGAAATTCGCCGTGCCATTCAGGTTCTCTCTCGCCGTACCAAGAATAACCCGGTTCTGATTGGTGAGCCAGGCGTTGGTAAAACCGCAATTGCTGAAGGCCTTGCGCTGCGCATCGTCAATGGTGATGTGCCGGAGAGCCTGAAAGACAAGGAACTGCTTGCGCTGGATATGGGCGCACTGATCGCTGGTGCGAAATATCGTGGTGAATTTGAAGAACGCCTGAAGGGTGTTTTGAATGAAGTGCAAGCCGCCGCTGGTGGTGTGATCCTCTTTATTGATGAAATGCATACGCTGGTTGGGGCTGGGAAAGCAGATGGAGCGATGGACGCTTCCAATCTTCTCAAGCCTGCGCTGGCGCGTGGTGAATTACATTGCGTTGGGGCGACCACGCTTGATGAATACCGCAAGCACGTTGAGAAAGATGCGGCGCTGGCCCGTCGTTTCCAACCTGTGTTTGTAAGTGAGCCAACGGTTGAAGATACGATTTCTATTCTGCGTGGCATCAAGGAGAAGTATGAGCTTCACCATGGTGTACGCATTTCAGATAGTGCGATTGTTTCTGCGGCCACGCTGTCCAACCGTTACATCACGGACCGCTTCCTACCGGATAAGGCGATTGACCTTGTTGATGAAGCCGCCAGTCGCTTGCGCATGCAGGTGGATTCCAAGCCGGAAGAGCTGGATGAGCTGGACCGCCGTATCATTCAGCTAAAGATTGAGCGGGAAGCGCTCAAGAAAGAGGATGATGACGCCACGAAGGATCGACTTCAGCGCCTTGAGAAAGAGCTGGTTGATCTGGAAGAAGAATCCAATGCACTGACACAACGCTGGCAATCTGAAAAAGATAAGCTGAGCGGCGAGCAGAAAATAAAAGAGCAGCTGGACGAAGCGCGCACCGAATTGGAGCAGGCGCAGCGTATCGGTAATTTGGCTAAAGCGGGTGAGTTGGCTTACGGCGTTATTCCTGATCTGGAAAAGAAGCTCTTGAATGCCCAGACAGCGGAAGATGTCGATAACACCATGCTCAATGAGACCGTGAGCAGTGAGAGTATTGCTCAGATTGTGTCTCGCTGGACTGGAATTCCCGTCGACAAGATGCTGGAAGGCGAACGTGAAAAGCTGCTTCGCATGGAAGATGAGCTGGCCAAGCGTGTTGTTGGGCAGCAGGAAGCTGTCCACGCTGTTTCTACTGCCGTGCGCCGATCTCGTGCCGGGTTGCAAGACCCGAACAGGCCAATTGGCTCGTTCATGTTCCTCGGCCCAACTGGTGTTGGTAAAACAGAGCTGACCAAAGCGCTCGCCAGCTATCTCTTTGATGATGAGACAGCCATGGTGCGCGTGGACATGTCTGAGTTCATGGAAAAGCACAGTGTTGCTCGTCTGATCGGCGCGCCTCCGGGTTATGTTGGTTATGAAGAAGGCGGTGTTCTGACAGAAGCGGTTCGCCGTCGCCCTTATCAGGTGGTGTTGTTTGATGAAGTTGAAAAAGCTCATGGCGATGTGTTCAACGTTCTGCTTCAAGTGTTGGATGATGGCCGTCTGACGGACGGGCAGGGCCGGACTGTGGACTTCCGCAATACGCTGATCATCATGACGTCGAACCTTGGTTCAGAATTTTTGGCTTCCCAGGGCGAAGGTGAAGATGCTGATGCTGTTCGCGGGCCGGTGATGGATGCGGTGAAAGCGCACTTCCGTCCTGAGTTCGTGAACCGTTTGGATGAGATTATCCTTTTCCATCGCTTGCAGCGGACTCAGATGTCTCGGATCGTCGAAATTCAGCTAGCTCGTTTGCAGAAGTTGCTGGACGATCGGAAGATGGAGCTTGAGCTGGATGATGGTGCTATGGGCTGGCTTGCCGAGAAGGGGTATGACCCGGCTTATGGTGCACGACCGTTGAAGCGCGTTATTCAGAAACAAGTGCAGGATCCATTGGCAGAAATGCTGTTGGCTGGATCAATCTCTGACGGTCAGGCCATCCGGGTCTCTGCGGGAACGGACAGACTGCTTTTTGAAACGACCTGACAGGTTGGATCATGAGTTAAAGAAGAGGGCCGGATCTTCCGGCCCTTTTTTGTGCCTTGTGGACATACCCTGAAACATAAAGCGACTGTTCGAATGTGTGCTTTTAGTGTCTAGTCATGCAGACTAAAACTTGAGTGTTCGTTAGGGGGCAGGGCATCGGGTATGAGACACGTTGATATTGCAATATCGCTTGTGGTTGTCAGTTATCTCTGGCTTGCCGCGACTGTTGTCATTGGCGGGCAGTTTTATCCAGATTACGACCATATATCACAGTTCATGAGCGCTCTTGGAGCAACCGGCGCTCCGTTTGGGCCTGCCGTGAATTATTGGGGTTTTGCGGTTGTGGAGCTGCTACTGCTGCCATGCCTCGTGATCTGCTTTGCTTATCTGATGCGCAATCGTGTAGAGCGTGTTGGCTTGATGATTTTTGCAGGCTATCCGCTGCTTATCGCTGTTGCTGCGTTCTTTCCGTGTGATTTTGAATGCAACATGGATGATCCAACACGCAGCCAACTCATGCATACGGCTGCTGGCTTTTTGGCCTATTTCTGCGCTGTTGTGGGATTGTGTTTGTTGTCTCATGCCAAAGCTGAAAGATCGTTTTGGGTGGCGCTTGGGCTGATCTTGCTGATGATGCTCTTCAGTCTATCTATGGAAACCGCTTTCAGTGGTCTCATGCAACGTGCGTTGGAGACTGGTATTTATCTTTGGTTCTTCGTGATCCTGATGCGCAAGCGCTATCAAAAAGAGCAAGTAGTTTGATGCTATTTGCTCTTTAATCGTGTGATCCCTTTGATGAACTAAGGTCAGTTCCGCAGTGAAGCGACGCGCTGGCTTGGACGGCCTGTTTCCATCAGAGCATTAATGCGGTCGCGTTCGCGCTTGAAGTTCTCAAGAACCTTAGCTTCAAGGATGCGGCCTTGCGGTACCTTGATCTTCAGGGAGTTCACGAAGCGACCATTCACTTTCACTTCGTAATGGAGGTGGTTACCCGTTGAAAGACCGGTGGTCCCAACATACCCAATAACGGAACCCTGTCTGATTTTCTGGCCTTTTTGAATGCCTGAGCCAAAGCGGGTCATGTGGTTATATGTGGTGACATAGCCGTTGGCGTGTTTGATCTCGACGCGTTTTCCGTAACCGCCTGACCAAGCGGCTTTTTGGATCACCCCATCGCCAGCTGCAAAGATTGCGGTGCCGCGAGGAGCGGCCCAGTCCGTGCCGGTGTGCAAACGGCGGGTTTTCAAAACCGGATGTCGGCGCATGCCGAAGCCAGATGTAAAGCGGCCAGCTGCGATTGGTTTACGGAGCAGGAACTGCTTTGCGCTTTGACCGTTCTCATCATAATAGTCGACGACACCATCGTCCGGTGTGCGGAAACGGTAGAAACGATGTGAGCGACCATTTACGGTGATGGATGTATAAAGAATTTCAGAGGTGCCAGTGGTCTGGTCTGCATCAAGGCCATAGAAGACGCTCATCTCATCACCGCTTTTTACGGAGGCGTTGAAGTCAACGCTATAAGAATAGATGCGAACGAGTTCTTTGATGAGGGATGTTGGGACGTCGTTATCAAGACCAGTCTGGTAGATCGAGTCATAATAGGTGGCGCGAGGGCCAACGGAGTTTTGCTGCTGTGATGCAAACGCGTCTGCGGCCATCTGTGTGGACGGCTCAGGTGCAACGACAAACTCGCCTTCATCGTTTGGTGCGATGGTCCCTACATGACGTTGATCTTCATAGATGCTGACACGTACAAGAATTCCGTCGTCCTCTTCGATCTCGTCCGTGTTGAGGGACAGGCGGAAGATCTGACCAGCTTTGATTGTGTCGATGCCAAAGTTTTCGGTAAATGCTTTGATGTAGCCTTCCGCTTCTTTCTCAGAAGCCTCACCATCCAGCAGAATGTCAATAAAGTCAGTCTGGGTCAGGATTGGAACTATGCGTTCTTCGATCTGATTGGCCTGGGAGATTTTACGGGACTTGGGCTGGAAGGAAACGTTTTCTTCTGTAATGCGGACTTCGATGTTTTCAAATGACTGTTCTGAAAGTGGAGCAAAGCCTGCGTTGAAGTCTTCGAGGCTCGGCACAGCCGCAATGTCAGTGGAATTATCCAGCATGAACATCGCTGCTTTTTTGACCTGCTCCTGAACGGCCTCTTCTTTATGATCGGGAAGAGCGACCATACTCATAGCTTCCAGTGGGAAGTCGCGCTGAGAAATGGAGACTTCGCCTTCAATGTCGGCACCGTAGATTGCATCACTGGCGACCTGTAATGGAGCAACCTGTTCTCCCTGATACATAGTGATCGGGTCGAATGGCGGAATGTCTGCAGCTGTTTCCTGTTTCTTGATATTCTCAAGGCTTGCGCTAACGAGCGCATATGGCTTGGCTTTTACGTGGTCACGGCCATCGCTGCGGGTCACTGTATTTACTTCAATGATCTGCCGATTGGAGAAGCCGTCGGTTGCGGAGCTCAGGCGGTCGCCTTTTCCGCTGGAATTACGCTGTGGTGTCAGGTCTGTTGAAGTGCTCGCGGGGGCTTTCGCTGTCTTATAGGTGTACTGGCCATCAAGCGCAGCCATCAAGGCACCACCCATTAATACAATGGAGGTCATGCCGGTCAGGATCGTCCCGATCAACCAACGGCCATTAAGCCGTGCAGGCTGGTCAGACGAACTTGCAAGGCTGTCCACCATCAAAGCAGGTTCATTGCCAAGATTGACGGAAGGCCTTCCATTAGTATGGAACCTACCAGAATTCATCGAGCTACTTATCTTTCCCCAAATCGGCAGAGATGCCATCTGCAGCAGAGTTCTGCATTACGTGTTTACGATTGATAGACAATGCTGAAGATAGGGACAACTGATGAAAGACAAATACGGCTGGATTTTGTCCCTGATACTATGAAAAATTATAGAAAAAATGGAATTGGCGAGAAAATAATGAATTTGGCTGGCAAACCACGATTTTAAGCACCATATAAATACAGGGTTTGCGATTATTGAAAAAGTTTCCCCAGTCCTGTGAAAATTTTGAAGTTTTCTCTCAAGGCTCGTTGACAGGGTCAGCTCATATCCCTATAACCCGCTTCACGCCACCGGGGCGGGCCACTGAGGCGCGGTTCTGGAGGCACAAAAACAGAAGGATTTACGGGGTTTTTAAGAGGTCTTGTAAGTCTGGATATTGAGGCGAAAGTCTCTGCTCATTGACAATTGAATACGGAAGAAGAAAGAGAAACGTGGACGGCGGTTATTCGCGAGTGTCTTGGTAACAAGACGCTGTTACGGAATAGCTGACTTAGTTTACGTTTTTCAGAACACCAAAGATTC